>CAZIHC010000007.1:0-21512 GCA_964538605.1 uncultured Herbinix sp.
CAGGATATATGCATCCATGATTAACAGCTTCTTTTAAAAAGCTGTATTGTAATACCGGATCATCCGCAGTTATTTTTGTATCTATGTTATTGTTGTCATATTTGTATTGAGATAATACATCAAAAAAAGGACTTAACAGATTATAGTCATTATATGTAGCTACCGGCCATGAATTACCTTTTTTATATATGCTTAAATTATATGAGGCTTTTCCGTTTATATAATTATAACTTGCTTCTATTATTTTGCATCTGCAATAATGGCATATAAATTCATATTTCCAATAACTATAATAAAAGTCATAGCCGCCTCTGACTGTAAATACTTTAGGTATTCCGTCACAGGCAGGGGAACCCGGTATTTCGCATTTAGAGATTTTCCCTAACAGCGGAAGCTCAAAAGTATAATTTTCATATTTTACATAACCATATCCGCTATATGAACCATAATTGCCCGATGAATTACTTTCAGACCTGTAAATGTATGGTTGCAGATTAGATCTTAAATTAGTGTATTCTGAAATTAATTCCGAGTATTTTTTACGATCGCTGTAATCATTGTAGCTTTGAAATATATTTCCTGTCCTTATATTTATATATCTGGTTGAATTATATGATGAGTAGCCATTTCCTATATGTAATATTTCTTTTTGGCAATATCCGCAATTTACGTTTATGGATTCACTTTGACTTCCATCAGAATAAAAAGAACTACTTATAGTAAATGTTAATGGCATTCCCCTGCATTCAGTGTTATGTCTGTGTCCTGCATAGCAGTCGTCCGTATGGCTATGAGAAGAAAAAGATTTAATATATTTATATGAAACAGGCACAATTGAAGTTTTAAAGGTATTATTATTTAAAATTTCCTCACCCTTAACAGGTTTTATATCCTGTATATCAAAGGAATATATCTCTCCGGTTGTATCAAGAAAATTTATATAATCTTCGTACATATGTACATCAAGATATCCCTTACTCCTTATATCATCTGTCAGTCTGTGAGTTTTGTCATCTATCAGTGCATCCGTATTTTCACTGTGAGAATGCGCAATATATTGCAAAGGAAATATTAATATTAAAATTAAAGCTAATAAACCTGCAATTAATCTTCCCGGAAAATCCATATCCTGCTCCTTATGAACCTATCAACGAATATAAAATCATTGTAATATTCCTGTTTTCATCATAACTGTATTCTTTTTTGTATATACCTTTTTTAATATTAGAGAAATATAATCTGTAATCCTGACCGTCAGGCGGAATTAAACTGCAGTTAACCATAATGGGATATTCTCTATATCCCATTATGGCTGCATATATTTCCTCTTCGGTTACTGTGTTGATATCAACAGAGTTATATTGCTGAAAAAAGCTTTTGTCTCCCGTAACCTTTTTTATAATACTATCACTTAACCTTGATATGGCATTATATTGAAATATCAGATATATTAAGCCCAGACCGATTATTACCAATCCTATTATCATTTCAATAATGTTAGATATCGCTTCACGCATTATATTCCTCCGCTGTTAATTATTTTTGAGTAAATTTTATCCCGATAAGTACGTCGTTTTCATTTCTTATAACTTTCCCGATAAAAATGGCCGTAGGCTTAATATAATGTTCCTGGTCTGAGAAATTTTTTATATCATAAATGTGCTTTTTATTTATGTACTTGTTTGAATATGTTGTCCCGGACATTTTCGTAATTACTTCGGCATAAATAGGGGCTTCTTCTGTTTCCGAATAATCTCCTAAATACTTTTTTATAAAATTAATTACTTCAGAGCCCCTGATTTCTTCCCCGTCATACTTAACGATATCATATTCTTCAAAGTCAACTGCTGTTTTTTCCGTTCCTGCGATTACACTGTCAGCTATCTTGGCAGTACTTTTTACCGAATGCATGATATAATATACAATTATTCCGACCAGGATTACTCCCACAACGGTTAAAAAAATTTGCGGGACAAAATCATTGTTTTTGTGTTTCATATAAAATCACCCATATCTAATTTTGTCACTCGTAATTATTTCTGTTGTGTAAAAGTAATATTTTCGACCATACCATTTTCATTTTTTTTAACTTTACCTATAAAATTGCCATTAGGGTTAATATAATTTTCGTCGGTCTTTTTTTGGGAATAGTCCTTATCCACATATTGATTAGAATTACTATATGTAACCCCATTTTTTTTATTATAAATATTTTCATTCGTTACTACAGTTACTGTTATGTCTAAATCTTTATCTTTCAAATCCTTGATTAAATCAATAATCGTATCCCCTCTTATGCTCTCCCCCTCATAAACCAGCAAATCAAATTCGGCAAGGGAACTGATTGCATTATTAATTTTTTCTGTGCTCCTGCTCAAATCATTCTTCTTATCTTTAAATACCCCTGTGGACCATGCAATTATAAGTCCGGTTAAGATTACACCAACTACAACCAGAAAGATTTTTACGGCAATATCACTGTTTTTTGTCCTCATTTTATCCATCCTCCTTTGATATTTTTAAATTTTGATTATCCTTTAGTATTCTTACCATGTCATATTCTCCATTTCGACAAGAAGCCGGTTAATTTCCTTAATAGAAGAAACCAAAGCAGGCATTAAACCATAAGTAAACAACAGCATAAACGGAACAACAGCCAGAACATAGGCCCGAAAAACCCGTTTTTTAATGGACTTTTCATTGGCTAGTTTCCTTTTTGATATATAACCTTCGTAATCGGCTTGCAACTCTGCGAAAGCCTGACTTATGGGCATATCATCACAACGAATCAGATTATCCACAATGCGTCTAAAAGGTTCATATGGCTCTCTTTCCTTTAATTTATTTAAAGCCTCAATATCACCGGAACCGTAATCATCTATACACATCCGAAGTGACTTCCGGAATACAACAGAAAACGATTCCATCTCCTCCAGAATTTGCTTAACCGTAACATTTTCGTTAAACATGAGCATCCCAATAATGGCATTAAACTGATTGACCTCATCTTCCATTGCATCTTTGGATACGGTACTGCTGTATTTAAGGAAAATATAAGGAATATAATATGCTATGATGCTTAAGCACAGGCAGATAAAAAGATCAATAAAAGAAATGTGTTCGTTTTGATATTTTTTAACCCTGTTTAAAACATCCCCGGCTATAGCTTCCGCTATCGGTGGCTGAAAGACCAAACCGTCTTTTATAAATGTTTCTGTAAGTTCTTCGATGTTTTGCGGTATCATAGTTGGTTTTTCTAAATATTTTCTGGTATATATTTCTATGGTCCTGGCCATGGATTCGTATTGAATTTCCTTTGCTGCAGGGGTCAAAAATTGCATCTCATAAGAATTTACCTGAAGCAATTTCTTTCTGCTGCTTTTATGAAGATAAAAGGCTAATCCTGTTGATGCTATGAACACAGACAATGCTATCAGAAAACTTCGCAATACAAAATGTCTTGCCCGAATATTGCTTCCGTTATTTCTAAGTTCCCGCTGCAGCCTCTCCTGCTTTGAGGCATACTTGTCGCAATAATTGTCCATGGCCATCCTTATTAACTTTATCCTGTCAATAATAAATAACCACCTATGGCTGTTTTGATGAAATTCCGGATATTCCGCGCTTTTACGCATAATAACATATATACCGGCTATTACGGCCATAAGGCCCATATCCAGCAAAAATCCCGGTTTGCCGTAGTAAAACTCAGCCATATTTTCTTTTAAACTGACGGCAAATTGCTTTACTATTTCAATGCAGAATATTGGTGATACTACACACAGAATTACCCCCATAAATTCCATACTTAGCCTTTGCTGTTTTTCTATTTCTATATCAATTTCACGCTGAAGATTTTCCAGATTTTTTACAAAAAGCATTTTTCCATCAATAATCCGGTCACCCCGTTCCATCAGCCCAATGCAAAGACTTGCAAATACCCGTAAGAATTTATTGGGTATATTGTCATAGTACTGCCTTAAGCTTTCTTCCCTGTCGGCTGACAAAAGTAATCGGTAAATCTGGTCCGCAGCCACTTTCATATCCTTGCTTAAGTTTTCCCTTGCCATATAAATTGCATCGTCAATCCTATACTCAACATAGTAATAGTGGATTACCTCCGCCAGCATTTTCTGCATTTCAGTCAGAACATTTATTTCGTGCTTTTTTGCCATGCGGCTTACAACTTCGGAGTTTATAATAAGTACGGCAATACCTGCAATGATTATATTTATTAATGACCTGTTTGACAGATATATAAGGAAAAATGCAAGTACACTGATTATCCAGGAAAGAAGAAAAGAACATACCGTCTTTTCTGCTATTGTCTTTCTGTTGCATGGGCTAATAAGGCGGTAGCGATATGACAGTTTTCTGATATAGTTTCGGGTAAGGGGAAAATTGCTAAGAAACTTATAAATGTCCGTAATAAATTGACTTGAATTTTGAAATCCAAAATGTGACTTATTATTCTTACCCCATAATCTGTTATCTTTCCTGCTTCGGTATATCAGATATATGAGGGTTAATAAAAATATCAGTGAAAGAACATATATTAAGTACAAGATAACTTTTTCATTCAAACCGCTGCTGCTACACCTCCATTTGGTACCTTGTTGAATTCTTTAAAAGCCTGCCGCATGTCCGGCGGAAGATTCTTAAGAATAATCCCAGACAGTCTTTCGCTTATGGGATTAATCATCTTATACATACCGTCTTCATATACAACAATATCCCTGGTATAATATGTTTTTCTTCGGGTCAGCAATTTTAGATAATGGGATATTTCTTCAAGACGTCCTTCTATGCCGTTATTATTTAAAGATAAATATTCTTCAAGTTCATATGGAATTACTTCCGTAATCCGGTCTATATGCCTGTGACCGTCATTATCCTTGACACAATGCACATCAAGATGAATAAGGTTTGCTACCATGGCCTGTATATCGTCTGCATTTGATGTACCGTAACCGCCCAAGGCATGTACAAAATATGAAATCAATTCGTCTGTAGTCGGCCAATGACCGGTGGTTATAACACGTTTCGTTCCTGCCAGCAAAAGGTCTATCAAATGCTTTGCATGTTCCAGGCTGGCTGTCTCCCCAAACAGAATCGTATGGGCATCCGAGCTTTTAAGCAGTTCTATTAATTTAGGAAACGGAAGCCTCTCACTTGGCTTTGTGCCCAATATATTTTTATCCGCATATGCATTGTTTAAATTAAGTTCAAAATCGGCTTCCAAAGTCCTTACGGCCTGCCTTCTGTCTATTTCCTTTACCGCTGCCCTTGTATATGTAGTTTTTCCTGAATTTTGATCACCGGAGAAAAAGAGATTAACACATCCGCAAATTGCCCATTTTATTACTTCTATAGGGTATTGACAACCTTTATCTGTTATTAGGTCTTTTAGTTCCAGCGTAGATGTATTGGCAAATTTACGGACAAAAAAGGCCCACTGCATGGAATTGTCCGGCCTAAATACGGTAACCCTGCTGCCATCAGCTAGATGAGTTTTGGTTCCTCCTTCTGATTTTGTCAGGTGTCCAGCTTTTCCGTGTTCTGCCAGATTCTTGCATATCCGCCGGATTTGCTCATCGGATTTGAAAGTTAAGAATTTCAGATGTATGGGTTTTCCCTGATACACCACCCATACGCTGTCGCAGGTCCTTGGCTTACTGTAACTTCCGGATATTATATCATCTTCCATAAATCTGAAATCATACGAAGTAATTCCAGATACACCGCCGGATATGCTGTCCAGCGATATGTCTTCCATTATCAGCTGGTCAACAACAGATAAGCCGTATGTTTCCTCATAAATTCTCTGTGCCAGAATATTTATTTTATCGTCAAAGGTCAACTTAACATGCATACTGTCATATGCATTATTAATATCTTCATCGGTTATACAATAATAATATCCTTCACCGTCATGCAAAAGCCTGTCCAGATCGGTCTTTTTGCATATGCCTTGAAACATTCTGTAATTGCCGCTTTTTTTCTGCAGATACAATAATATATCAAACTTTTCCTTTGCGGTTAAAAGGTCTTTATTGTTAAAAGGTATTATGTTGTCAATAATATCTTCCGTTATCTTAAATATATTTAAGATTGAATGCTTTACCCTGCTTAAAACAATCAATTTTGCATTTATATCTCCCTGGGCACATTTACGGATGGCGTTACTTAATGTTCTCTTTATGGTCCTCCTATTTTCAAGGTCCCTTCGATTCAGATTTAAGGTCCCCAGGTCAGTGTTGATTATTTCGCTTATAATTTTTTTAAATCGGTCACATAAAATGCTAAGTGTATAGATATTTTCATCATTATCAGGTTCAACCCTGCTTTTAAAAATATAATAAATAGTTACTGACGTTACGGTTAACATAAGAACTGACAGAATTATATCTATCGGTTTCATGCCCCTCTCCTTTTCATAAAGGATTTGCTTTCAGCTGATTAAGTATTGCTATAATTTTTTCGGCACATTGGCAAGCCTGATAAAAAAAATAGTCTGTTTCGTCGTTTTGAAATCTTCCCGGTTTTATTTTTCTTATAAACATTCTGCCAAAATTATTTAAATCACCAAATCTTTTGATATTAAGACCGTTTCTTACCATTTTCAATAACTCACATTCGTTTAAAGCGTCCAAATATCTGGTGGAATAAGGTATAACACCGGAATTATTTTTCCCTATATATTTCCGGTATTTTTTTTGAAAGTTGCTTATATTATAGCCGGAATCTTTATCATAATTCCCAATCAGAAAGAACACCTTATCAAAATCGAACCTGCCTTCATACTCCTGAAAAAACGTATCGAGTACATATCTGCGCTGGGTCAGATTAATAACGGTTAAATCTGCCGATGATATCATCTTAAAAGACAGGTCATCATTTCCGCTGTTTGTATCTATCATAACAATATCAACAATCTTTTCTATATCTTGAATTACCTTAAATACATTTTTTCCGATATCCTGTGCAAAAATTTCCCTGTTTTTTATCTCGGTACCCGGAAGCAAAAGCAATGATGTATCGGGAAATGTTATACAACAGCTTTCCAGTGTGTTTTTATTTAACATATTTATCCTGCTGTACATCACTGCTGCATCAAGACCAATGTCCTGAAATATATTGTCCTCAATGGAACCGGATAAACCAACATTTTTTCCCACCAGAGGACCTTCCAGATTGTTCATCGAAATATGGGTCTGCATCAAAAGTATTCTCTTTTTATACAGCAAACTCATAATTAGAGCCAAAATATGCAGATTGCTGGTTTGTCCCTGGCCATGTAAAGGAGACCAAAATACTATTTTACTCATCCCGCCCCTTCTCCTTCCAAGGCAACGGATGCCATATGTACTTCCTTTGTACTTAGTTTTGATGTAATATATTTGACTTCATCGGTTACTAACTGTTTCATCCTTTTTGAAACTTTTCTTAAGTTTACCGTCTGAAGTTTTTGGCATCTTAATGCATTTTCATAATCATTAAAGTCCAGGTACAGATAACTGATACTTTCGGGCCTTGATACCCGAATCATACTGCTCTTAACTGTTTCAAGGTCGTCGGGACTTATTATATCTCTTACTATCAGCTTAAGATTTATATCATTGAAAATAGAGTCTTTCATCATTCCGGCAATCTTATCCAAAACATGAGTAAACGGATTTACAATAATATTCATATAATCAAGTTTCAAAGGCCTGATATTCCGATAATTATAACCAAATGATATAAATACAGCACCATCTTCATATTCTTTTAGGTCGTACCATCCCGGCACTCTCCTGATGTAATTTAAGTTACGGTAATGGACAATATCTTTCATGCTGTCTATATCCATACCGTGATAAATTGCATTTTTTAATGCCCCTGTATCGGATAAATCCACAATAAGCACAGGATACTTAAGTTTAGACAAAGAATGTCCTATATAAAGAATTATGTCAAATGCTTCCGTTCCTAAAAAACCGACACATACCATCCCTATCCCTCCACGGGTATGAAATAATTTTCATCATATATTTGTCCCAATTCTGGAAAATAAAATATATCAGACCGGGTAATATTATCTGTATCCTCTTTTTCAGTTAATTCATCCTTGTTGTCATCCATGTAATCCTGCTTATTAAAGTCGGCTGATCTTAAATTTTCTTCTGTATGGTTTATATCTTCTTCAATATAGCCTAATGATTTATTATTGTCTTCTTTAATACTTTCATTTCTGTCTTTGATATTTGCTTTTGCATTATCTTTTGCATCTTCTTTTGCATTTGCACTTAAATGTTCTTTACCTGCTTCGGGCATATACCTTATTGTATCTTTTAGCTCCCAGTTAATATTTTTTACATCCATATCCATACTTTTAGCCAGCCTGTTCTCCAGAGCTTTTCTTACTTCTATGTTTAAAAGCTGAGAACATCTGTCAACGATATTCGGATCGTTTTCAATCAGGTTAAGTACCGATATACTAGGCGTATATGTAATTATGGAAGCTTCCTGTATATTAGGTTCTATATATTTGGTCATATATAATTTTGAACCGGTGTATAATCCGGCATCCACTATGGCTGCGGACATCCGCAGCAATTCCTCCTCATCTACCCATAAGTAGCAAATTGGCATATCGGGTTGATACCCTTTCAGCTGTTTTTTGGTAAGTACCACATAGGTTTCTCCGTTGGGATAAAGAATCCTCACATCCACAAAATCATTTGCCTTAATATTGGAACTGATATGGATAACGTCATATTCCACTTCTCTTTGAATTGACGAAACTTCATTTTGAGCCACCATACTCCTTATTATATGGGTCCCTTCCGGAATATCTATTATTGCAGCTTTGCCAAGATCACTCTTTGATATATAACTTTCGGCAGGCTGTGATGAATATACTAACCTTTCTTCAATCAACTCTTCGGTTATAATTTCCCCTGTTTCTATATCCGTTAAAGCTACCAGTACGGTTTTTTTACTTCTCTCCAGTTCCTGCCTTGTTTCGTTAAGCATTTGCTCATATTCCTGCCTGATTTGTCCTATCATGGTGACAGAAGTTACAATAGCGGCAGTTCCTATTACTGCAATGCATATAAAAGCTACAGTAATATATTGTCTTGTAGTGCGTCTTAATCTTTTTATGAATCTCATATCTCACCCCATATGAAGCTTTTAATTAAAAAAAAACCGATTATTATGAGTAAAGCCAAAAGGAAATTATAAATTAAAACCACCAGGGTTTTTCTCCTGTCCAATTTATAATTAGTTATAACTTTATGCTTTCTTATCCGGCCCGGTATTTTACGCCCGATATTCCATAGCAAAATTCCATAAGATATAATTCCCACAGCCATAATAATCAGATATCTTATGACAGTTAATACCCCAATGTTCTATCCCCTTTTTGTCAAAGCAAGATTTTTTTCAGCTTTTTGCCATATAATATAAGCTGCTTTCCTGATACCGTGGATAAAAAGATAATTCGGACTTTCTTTGTCACAGAAATAGTTGCTGTTGATAAACTCAATGGCACTTCCCTGTTTGCATGCAATATGAAAATCCTCATTGTAAGGAATAGGAGCAATATCTTCCAAAGGTATTTCATATAACCTGGAAATTCTTTTACAGCTTAAGGGGGATTTCAGAGAATAATTTCCAACAATAAAGACAGCTTTTGATATGAGTGATGAGTAATTTAAAAAGAAATTTCTAAGATAATCAGAATCCTGATAAAGATTTATAACAACCAGATCTGCTTCCTGAAGTATAACTTTTGAGCTAAGATGATTTTGCTGATTAACATTGATATAACACAAATCTGTATTGCATTTAATTATGCGGTTAAGATCATGAAAGTTATGATATAATTCATAATCAAACAGATTACTGTTGATAACTCCATTTTGCGGTATATAATATAAGTGTTTTGGTATAACCGCCCGCCGGTAGTATTTTAATAAGCTTGGATCTTTATCTCCCCGGTATATTCTTCTAAGCAGCCCTTCTATACCTTTTCCTTCATAAAAACTGACTATCCCATCCCTGTTGTAGGATATATTATCTGAGAAAAATGCTTTTCCCAAATTGGTTTTATCCAGATAATTTTCCAATAATGTTATTCTGTAAGGATACCGCATAACACTGGCTATGCTTACACCCGCAAAATTTAAAAAAGCCCATGACTTATCGTAAGCATTACTCCAAAAAGCAATATTCAACCAAAATCACCCCTATTTAGTTTTATAAAAGCTGGTAAATAACAGAAAATGAAAAGAAATGAAGCAGAAAATTAAAAGATATTAATCAGAAGAAGGTAGATATATATTAATACAAAACGCAAAATTTGTAAATATGTGTAATAAAATTATAGTAAACAAAAATTTTCGACTTTTTTGTATATTATACCTAATTATTCTTCTTTTAATATCCCGAAAGAAAATTATTTCTAAACTTTTATTTTCATGTATTATCTATACGGTTTTCCTTTTATTAAATATTGCTTGAACATGCTAGCAATAGCTAATATCGGTAATTTTGAATCAAATGCTTCGAAACTGAAAATTTAGATTATATTAGAAATCAGAGTTTATATTTTCAATTTATTATAATAAAATTACAGTATATATTGACAATTTATATTGTCCATTGATATAATTCGCTTAATACGATAAACCGTTGAGCAAGAATAGTAAGTTTGGAACCTTTGTATACAGAGAGCCGCCGTCGGTGCGAGTGCGGTTACAAAGTCCTTACCGAATGGCCTTGCGAGGGAAGCCCGAAATTATAAAAAGTAGGCGCTTACGGGAACCCCGTCCGTTATCATAGGGGTGCATATGATAGTATGCATTAAGAGTGGGCGCATTGCGCGCCAATTAGGGTGGTACCGCAGGAGTTATAACTCTTGTCCCTGTTTCAGGGACAGGAGTTTTTTTAATACTAAAATTTTTAAATTTACACACAATATTGAAATTAAATATATACATTGATTCAAATGCTCTTCCAAACTGATATATTTTTCCAGTCATAAATAAAAAGAAAGGAGTTTGACCCATAGGTGATAAATATGGTTATGAATAAGATAAGACCCAGTACCGAGGAAATTGAACAATTATCAAAAGAATACGGCATAATTCCGGTCTGTAAAGAAATTTATGCGGATTTTATCACTCCTATAACTTTACTGAGAAAGCTGTCTGCTTACAGCAAAAACTTCTTCCTCCTGGAAAGCGTTGAAGGAGGGGAAGCATGGGGAAGATATTCCTTCCTCGGTTATCAGCCCGTTATGAGAATATACTGCAAAAACGGCCATGTTACCGTTGAAGGGGACGAAAAGACCACATTTCCTGTTTCAGATCCTTATAAATTTCTAAGAGACCTTCTAAAGCAATACAAAGCGCCTAGACTTGCAGATATGCCCCCATTTACCGGTGGTTTGGTCGGATATTTCTCATACGGGATGGTTACATATGATGTACCTCATTTAAAACTTAAAAATTCCGTATATAACGATTTTGATTTGATGCTCTTTGATAAGGTCATAGCTTTCGACCATCTTAAGCAGAAACTTTTTATTATTGTCAATATGAAAACCGATAAGCTTATGGAAAACTACGGAAATACCCTTGCCACCATTGAAAGAATTAAAAACATCATACAAAGCCAGATGCCTTTAAATTCTCGTCCCACATTGAGCAAGCCTGAATTTACCTGTAACATTTCAAAAGAAAAGTTTATCAATATGGTTGAAAAAGTAAAAAAATACATCTATGAGGGAGATATATATCAGGCTGTTATATCAAGAAGGTTTGAAGCGGAATACCAGGATTCCCTTCTAAATGCTTACCGGGTTCTTAGGACAATAAATCCCTCTCCCTATATGGTTTTTCTTCAAAATGAAGAACTGCAGATTATAAGCACCTCACCGGAAACCATGGTAAGATTACGTGACGGTTTATTATCCACCATACCTATCGGTGGGTCAAGGCCAAGGGGAAAAGATTTGCAGGAAGACGAAAACATTGCTGCAGAGCTTCTTAGGGACGAAAAAGAAATATCGGAACATGTCATGCTGATTGATCTTGCCAAAAACGATTTAATAAAAGTATCGGAAATATCCAGTGTCCGGATATCCGATTATATGAAACTCCGTCGCTATTCAAAAATAATGCATATAACGACTGAGCTTCAGGGCCAAATTAGTAAAGATAAAGATGCCCTTGATGCCATTAGAGCCATTCTTCCGGCTGGTACACTTTCCGGTGCCCCAAAAGTCAGAGCCTGTGAGATTATTGAGGAAATTGAAAAAGAACCCAGAGGCATTTACGGAGGAGCTATAGGTTATATTGATTTTTCCCGAAATATGGATACCTGCATAGCCATAAGGATGGCAATAAAGCGAAAAAACAGAGTGTATATCCAGGCCGGCTGCGGAATTGTTGCCGAAAGCGACCCCGAAAAAGAATATGAAGAAACACAAAACAAGGCTCTTGCTATGATTGAAGCACTTGAAAGGGCTAGGGAGGTGGATGAATGATTCTGGTCATCGACAATTACGACAGCTTTACCTATAATCTGGTTGATCTGATAGGGACTGTTACAGCAGATGTTCTGGTATTAAACAGAGATGAGTGCAACTTAAAGGAAATAAAAAAAATATCATCAAGCCATATAATTATATCCTCCGGGCCGGCTAATTTGAAACAGCCAAAAATATACGAAAAATTAATTATGGAGTATAAAAACCGGGTGCCTATCCTTGGAATTGGATTAGGCCATCATATAATTGGTGAAATATTTGGCGCAGAAACTACCCTTGCAAATCCATTGATACACGGTAAGGCAATCAGCATCCATATAGCCAGCGGAAACGGTTTGTTCTTCGGTCTTTCTCCTGTTATTCAGGTAGGTGCTTATTATTCCAAAGTTCTTAAAAGAGAGCTTCTGCCTGATGAACTGCTTATTATCGGTGAAAACGAACGTGAAGAAATAATGGCTGTAAAACACAGAGATTATGATATCTACGGTCTGCAGTTTAATCCCGAATCCATCCTTACCCCTGCGGGAAAGAAAATCATTGAAAACTTCTTAATGATTGGTGGTGAGTCTAAATGATACAGGAAGCTATTTATCAACTTATAAACAAAAAAGATTTAAGCTTTGATATGACCAAAGCAGTGATGAATGAAATAATGGAAGGAAAGGCTACCAATGCACAGATAGCCGCATTTTTAACATCCATCCGTATGAAGGGAGAAACTATTGAAGAAATAACGGCGTGTGCCACCGTTATGAGAGAATACGGAAAAACCATAAAACATAAAAAAGACGTCATGGACATTGTAGGAACCGGCGGAGACGAAGCCAATACCTTTAACATTTCTACGGTATCGACTTTTATAATCTCTGCCGCCGGAATTCCGGTGGCAAAACATGGAAACAGAAGCGTCTCAAGTAAATGCGGCAGTGCCGACGTACTTGAAGCTCTGGGAGTAAAAATTGATATTCCTGTGGAAAAAAGCGAAGAAATATTGGATAAAATAGGCATATGCTTCATGTTTGCTCCCCTTTATCACTCTTCCATGAAATATGCGGCACCGGTCAGAAAGGAGCTATCCATCCGTACTATCTTTAATATTTTAGGCCCACTTGCCAGCCCCGCAAAAGCCGAGTATATCCTTTTAGGAGTTTATGATGAAAATTTAGTTGCTCCGATGGCAAAAGTCCTTGCCAATCTGGGAGTAAAAAGGGCTATGGTTGTATGCGGCCATGACGGGCTGGATGAAGTTACCTTAACGACCAAAACTACCGTTTGCGAGGTTGATCACGGCAAAATTAACAGTTTCTTTATTGACCCAAGGCATTTTGGCTTTACCTACTGTCAAAAAGAGGATTTGGTAGGCGGTGACCCGAAGGAAAATGCAGAAATTGCCCTTCGGATACTTAAAGGGGAAGAAAAAGGCCCTAAGAGAGACATTGTTCTGTTAAATTCCGGCCTGTGCCTTTACATGGCTTATAACAATATTACTCTCAGGGAATGCATAAGGCTGGCGGAAGAAATCATAGACAGCGGAAAAGCCTTAAAACGGCTTGAAGAGTTTATTCAATTATCCAATGAATAAATATATTGTATTAAAAGTAATACGTACTTAGCAGTATTTAAATAAAGATTAGAAAGGCAATGTGTTATGGACAATATATTAAATACCATAGCAAAAGCTACAAAATTAAGAGTTGAAAACTCAAAGGAAAGGCTTCCCTTAAGCAAAATAAAAGAGAAAATATATGAAGCTTCCCATCTGCCTGACTACTTATCACAGGAAGCCTTTCCTTTTGAAAAAGCATTAAAAAAACCAGGCATTTCCTTTATCTGTGAAGTAAAGAAAGCATCACCGTCCAAAGGAATAATTGATCCTGTATATCCTTATATTCAGATAGCCAAAGAATATGAAAAAGCCGAAGCGGATGCCGTATCAGTATTAACTGAACCGGATTTTTTCAAGGGAGATAATGAGCATTTGCAAAATATCCGTAAAAATATCTCCCTTCCTATTCTCCGCAAAGATTTTACTGTTGATGAATATCAAATTTATGAAGCAAAATACCTGGGAGCAGATGCAGTGCTTCTTATCTGTGCCTTGTTGGATGAAGAGAATATAAAAAATTTCATATCAATTTGCGATAAACTCGGCTTATCAGCCCTCGTGGAAGCCCATACGGAAGAAGAAATTAAAGCGGCAATCCGGGCCGGAGCCAGAATAATTGGCGTAAACAACAGGGATTTAAAAACTTTCAGAGTGGATGTAAGCAATTCAATCAGATTAAGGAAATTGGTTCCCAAAGATATCTGCTTCGTTTCGGAAAGCGGAATTCAAAATCACGAGGATATACTGCGTTTGCAGGATTCAGGGGTTGACGCCGTCCTTATCGGGGAGAGCCTTATGAGAAGCACAAATAAAAAAGAAAAGCTCAAGTCTTTGAAAGGGGACTAAATATGGCAAAAATCAAAATATGCGGTATATGCCGGCCAGAGGATATTAAAGCCATTAATCAGGTTCTTCCCGACTACATAGGTTTTGTATTTGCAGAAAGTAAAAGGAAGATTTCTTTGGATGATGCTGTTAACTTAAAGAAGCTGCTTAATCCGGCCGTTAAAACGGTAGGGGTCTTTGTAAATGAGAATATAAACAGGCTTATAGAATTATGCGATTTAAAAGTTATTGACATAGTACAACTGCACGGTGACGAAAATGAGTCATATATCCTTGAACTAAAAAATAAAATCAGAAATCCCATTATAAAAGCCGTCAGGGTCAGGTCCCAACAAGATATAAAGGCTGCCGAAGACTTGCCCTGTGACTATCTTCTTCTTGATTCGTACAAGGATAATGCATACGGCGGAACCGGAAAAACATTTGACTGGTCACTGATACCAAAAAAATCCGAAAGAAAGAAACCGATTTTCCTTGCCGGAGGCATAAACCGGGATAATCTGTCTGATGCCCTGTCTGCCGAGCCCTATTGCATTGATGTCAGCAGCGGCGTAGAAACCGACGGAAAAAAAGATCCGGAAAAAATAAAAGATACAGTAAATTTGCTTAGAAAGCAAAACTGATTGTAATACTAGGCCTTCTAAAGATATTTATACTTTTTCTTAGAAGGCCTTTCCATATATAGTTATTTTACTTTTTTAATCTTTTACAAATACTTCAAAATCAAATTATGAATAACCGAAAATCTTTTTCTTGATTTCCCGTCCTGTAGGGGTTGCTGCCAAACCTCCCTCTCCGGTTTCCCTAAGGGTTTTTGGCAGGGATTCTCCTACTTCCCTCATGGCATCAATTACCTCATCGGGCGGAATTTGGCTTCGTATTCCGGCAACAGCCATATCGGCACTGGCTATTGCATTAACTGCACCGACCACATTTCTTTTAACACAAGGCACTTCTACAAGACCGCCCACTGTATCACACACAAGCCCCAGAAGGTTTTTTAAGGACATGGCTGCCGCATGGACAATACTCTCTTCGTCTCCTCCGTTAAGATAAGCCAAAGCACCTGCGGCCATTGCACTGGCCGAACCGATTTCCGCCTGACATCCTCCTGCCGCTCCCGATAAAAAAGCTCTAGCCGCAATGACTTCACCTATGCCTGAAGCTACATACATAGCTTCTATCATCTTTTGCAAAGGTGCCCTATACTGCTCTTCATAGCTTATCAGTACTGCCGGTATGACACCGCAAGAGCCTGCCGTAGGTGCCGCAACAATTTTTTTCATGCATGCATTGGATTCACCCATCTTTAATGCCTTTGCAATTACCACTCCTATAAAATTTCCGCCCAAAACTTTTCCTGCTTTTACGGCCTGCTCCATCTTGGCACCGTCCCCTCCTACCAGGCCGCTGGAAGATATTAATTTTTCATCATAAGCCTTATCGGCCTCTTTCATAGCCAAATACAACTGCTGCATCTTTTTAACAGATTCTTCTTCACTGACCAGCCTTTCTTCCATATCATCTTCAAGGACAACTCTCCAGAAAGGTTTGTTATTTTCCTTTGATATCGTTAGTATCTCATCTAAAGACCGAAAGCTCATCTTCTACCTCCATAAATATTTCACCCTAATCTTCTACTACATTCAAATATGTTACCTTCTTAACTCCCTCTGATGCGGCCAATAACTCTATCACTTCGGCAGGTACTTCCTGATCACATTCTATAATCATAACGGCGGTACCCCCTCTTTTGTCTCTGCGAATTCTCATAGTAGCAATGTTAATATCATACTTGCTTAATAATGAAGTTACTTTAGCCACGTATCCGGGTTTATCAATATTCTTTACTATTAAAGTAGGATAAGCGGCTGTTATATCAGCCTCAACACCGTCAATCTGATTGATGACAACAGAACCTCCTCCGATAGAAGAAGCCACTATTTCCAATTTACTGTCGTTTACCCCGACCAGATTAAGTAAAACGGAATTTGGATGGGCATCTTTTAGCTCAATGCCTGAAAATTCATATTCCAAGCCACGTTCGTTTGCGTATTGAAAACTGTTTGGGATTCGTTCATCATCCGGCTTCATCCCCATAAGGCCTGCTATCAAAGCTTTATCCGTTCCGTGCCCTTTTCCGGTCATCAAAAATGAGCCATGAAGAAATATCTTTGCCTTTTTGACATCCTCCCGTAAAAGTTTTCTTGCTATATAACAGATTTTTACCGCTCCGGCGGTATGAGAACTGGACGGTCCGACCATAACCGGTCCCATTATATCAAATACATTCACTAAATGTCCCGCCTTTCTTTTTTATAATTGTATTTACTTTAAAATTATGACGGCTTTTTTACACGTCATACATAAATATATCTTTTATCATAAAACTTTCCGGACTAACACATTACATTTAAAATGAAAGAAAAGAAAAAATTATTCTGCTAACATGCATCCCCTAAAACCATAAGGACTGTTTTAAGCTTAACAAGATAATATTCATGATTTTAAATCAGAAAGATTATGGATACATTCTAATTTAGAAATAAAAAAAGTTTCATATTACGCAAAAAAACCACATCTAAAACTAGATGTGGTTTTAACGATGGAGCTGGCGGGAATTGAACCCGCGTCCGAAAGTCCATCCATTGCAGCTTCTCCCATTACAGTCTATCTTTTGTCATTCCCTCAACCGAACGCCGATAGACAGGCTTTCGGTCTTGGTAGCTTCATAAATCTTTTATCTCCTCAAAGCTTTGGAGATAAAGGTCCCCGCTAATTTGATGCCGGGATCTTAAGCCGCGGGCCGCTTAAGGCCGACAAGCTGCTATTAAGCAGCAGCTAATTCGTAATTATCGTTTGCGTTTATATTTAGGTCCAGGTTGGTGACGCAGTCCCGGAACTGCGAATGGCTACTGCAATTTCAAAACCCCCGTCGAAACCAGTACAACCCCTTGTTTATTTTGTGTAAATAATTTTATCATAAAATTATTAGAAAATAAAGAGATAATCATTAAATTATAATGAGAAATCATGTTTCCCGTTCCAAATTATACTTTTAACGATTTTTAAATTATAATGAATTATTTACAATATTTAATATAATTAAAAAATTAATTACAGGTTTTTAACTTTAAAGTCCCTTTCAACTTCACGTCTCATATCTTTCTTGGCAATGTCTTCGCGCTTGTCATAAAGTTTTTTACCTTTTGCAAGCCCAATTTCAAGCTTTACCAAATGACCTTTAAAGTAAACCTGTAACGGTACCAAAGTGTATCCTTTTTGCGACAGTCTTCCTGCCAGCTTATTTATCTGATATTTGTGAAGCAATAGTTTCCTTACACGCAAGGGGTCCCTGTTAAAGATATTCCCCTTTTCATACGGGCTAATATGCATTCCGTAAATAAATAGCTCGCCGTTTTCAACACGAATAAACGATTCTTTTATGCTGCATTTTCCCATCCTTAAGGATTTAACTTCGGTACCGTGCAGCACTATTCCGGCTTCATACTTATCCTCAATGAAATAATCATGGTATGCCTTTTTGTTATTGGCAATCAGCTTTATATTTTCCCCCATTTTATTCTTCATCCTCCACAAATGCAAAATCAATTGTCCGAAGAAGTTTATCGGCACTTATTACCTCAACTTTAACTTTTTGGCCCAGTTTGTAGTTTTTTTTCGTATGCTCTCCTACCATCTGGTAGCGTTCATCATCATAAATGTAAAAATCATCATCCATATCACTTACGCGGACCATACCTTCAATCGTGTTGGGAAGCTCGACATAGATGCCCCATGATGTTATACCGGAGATTACGCCTTCAATACTTCGCCTATATGCTCCGTCATATATTCAACTTTTTTCATCTTTTCTACTTCCCGTTCGGCTTCATCAGCCCTGCGTTCCGTCTTACTTGAATGATTGGCAACTTCATTCAAAATCTTTTCATAATGGCTTCTTCTGCTTTCGGTCAGTTTTCCCCTCAAATTTTCTTTGATAATCCGGTGAATCTGAAGGTCGGGATACCGTCGTATGGGTGATGTAAAATGACAATAATATTTTGTTGATAAGCCGAAGTGTCCGGTATTTGCAACAGTGTATTTTGCCTGTTTCATGGATCTTAACGTAAGCCGGCTGATTAAGGCCTCTTCGGGAGTATCCTCAACCTTTATAAGAAGTTTTTGAATTTCCTTCGGGTGTATATCATCATTTCCCAGTTTAAGGCTGTAGCCGAAGTTATTGATGAATATTGCCAATGCCTTTATTTTTTCTTCATCCGGATTTTCATGGGTACGGTAAATAAAAGGTATCTCCTGCCAAAAGAAATCTTCTGCTATGGTTTCATTGGCAATAAGCATAAATTCTTCAATAATTTTTGTTGCCTTATTTCTTTCATAAGGCTTGATTTCAATTGGCTTACCGTTTTGGTCTACAATAATCTTGCTTTCGGGGAAATCAAAGTTTATTGCTCCCCGTTTATGCCTTCTCTTCTTTAAAATTTCCGACAGTTCAAGCATCAGCATAAACATGGGGACAAAATCCTTGTATTTCTCAATTAATTCTTCGTCCTGTTCCTCAACAATTTTATTAACATCGGTATAGGTCATGCGTCTGTCGGACCTGATTACGGTTTCGACTATTTCATGGTTTATTACATTGCCTTTAGAGTCAATGTCCATGAAGCAGCTTAATGCCAGCCGGTCTTCTCCCGGATTTAAGGAGCATATTCCGTTAGAAAGCTTATGGGGCAACATAGGTATTACCCTGTCTACCAGATACACGCTTGTACCCCTTTTTAGTGCTTCCTTATCAAGGAGAGATCCTTCCTTAACATAATGGCTGACATCGGCAATGTGCACGCCCAGATGATAAATATCCCCTTCCTTGGTTAAGGATATGGCATCATCCAGGTCTTTAGCATCTTCACCGTCAATTGTTACCGTCGGCAGGTCCCTGATATCTCTTCTGTTTTTTATTTCTTCCGGACTTATCTCGTCAGGAATAAAATCAACTATACGAAGCACATCTTTCGGGAATTCCACAGGAAGTCCGTATGCTTTTATAACCGACATTATATCCACACCCGGGTCATTAATATGACCTATGATTTCGACTACTTCACCCTCGGGACTGTGATTTTCGTCTCCGTAGTCCGTTATTTTAACGACTACTTTATGACCTGTAACAGCCCCCTTGGTATGCTCTTTGGGAATGTAAATATCATGGAACTTATGGTTGTCCGGAACAACAAAACCGAAGTTTTTGTTTTTCTCAAAGGTACCGACAATCTCTGTCATACCCCTTTCTACAATCCGGACTATAATACCTTCCCGTCTTTTTCCCGACTTTTCATTGGTCAGCATAACGGCTACCTTGTCCCCATGCATGGCTCCGTTAGTGGATGATTCGGGTATGAATATGTCTTCCGGTTCTCCTTCCAAGATTACGAATCCAAACCCTCTCTGAGTTCCGGAAAAAATACCTGTCTTAATATTATCTCCCGGAACCAGATATCTACCTTTATCATCCACAACAATGCTTCCCTGTGATACCAAGGAATCCAGTATTTCCTTTAACTCATTTTTTGAGTCTTTCGGAACCTGCAATAAGGCAACAATATCCCTAAACCTCATAGGTCTGTATTCTTTGTCCGTGAAAAATTCCATAAGCATTTTTCTTTTTTCTTCAAATCTTTTGCTGTCTGTCATATATGGCTCCTATTTCAATTTTTCTTTTATAATTTTTATTGTTGATAAAATATTTATAGTTTTAAACAATATTATTGATTTACATTTATTGTACAAATCAGAAAAACTATTCATAGTATACCATATATTGCATTATTGTATTATACTTTTTTAATATTATTATAAAAAATCCCACGGTTGTTATTCAAACAATGTACTTTATAAAAACCGAAAAATTTTAAACTGTTCTGAAAGCTTTTTTATGAGCAATTAAACTTAAGCCTGTTACAATCTAGACTTGTTTATAAATATTTCCGTGAACAAGTACACCTGCTGTGATTTATGTGTCATTACAGACATACTATGTCATCCTATGACAACTCAAATCACAGCAGGTGTGCTGTTAACGGTGCATATTTAAATACGTTTATATTATGAATCTGCCTCTTGAAAACCTATTACCAATCCAGATTTAACACTACCGAGAGTATAACAAATAAAGCAGCTAATATTTTTGTTAATTTTTCAAGCATACCCTCGACAGAACGTCCCTTGTTTTTGCTCCAAAATGTTTCAGAAGCACCTGTCAATGCACCGGATAAACCGGAGGATTTTCCTTCCTGTTTTAATACAATAACTGTTAACACAATGCAAATCGCAATATACACGATTTGAACAATCGTTTTTAAAATGTCCACGGTTACACCTCCTAAAACTACGCCTATTCTAACACAGAACGTATTTCATTTCAACATTTTTTTCTATCCGGACTACTTCTTTTAAATTGCAAGTTTAATTGCCTTACAAAATCTTACAGAACCCTGTTTT
>CAZIHC010000008.1:0-21322 GCA_964538605.1 uncultured Herbinix sp.
CTTTTCTAGTATTAACTAGAGAACCGGGTTTACACAAAATATTTTATACTACCTAGAATAATTTGGATAATTTTATATATATATATTATAGGTTGTATTATATTCCTATATTGTCCTGGCGGTGAAAATATGGAAAAAGTAATATTTGCCGTAATAATAGCAATATGTATAGTTTTTATCGGGGTGTGTATAGTAAGGCGCAGGCCGGATTTGATTCTTAATTTTGTGCTTCGGGCCTGTGTCGGAACTGCAGGTATTTATTTTTTGGATTTTATCCTCGGATTGGGGGGTTATCAGATTTCCGTGGGGGTCAATGCATTCACTATCTTATCTAACGGATTACTGGGGCTTCCCGGATTTATCCTGCTTTATGGACTGGCATTTTATTATTCGCTTTAATTTAGTTACAATGCCTGCCCGGGAGGGCTTTTTTTGTTTATTATTACAAAATTCTACAAAATAGCACAGGAATATATTGACAGTTTGGTTTTGTAGCTGTATTATATGCTTGTTCCAAATTCAAAAACTTCTGATTAAATTCTTAGCTTCTTATTTTAATCCCCTGCTTTTCTTCAAGAATTCCTTTTATAATCGTATTTAAATTACTCATATGGCTGTTTTATTGTCCTTTAAAGGGGGTTATTAATGAAAAAAATATTGGCCTTATATGATTCTGACGTGCATTATGTCACCAAATTAATGGAATATTTAAAAAATATGAAATGGGAAGATTTTGATATTTTACTTTTTACCAGGCAGGAAAGTTTAGCAGACTTTATAAAATATCAACCGGTTGAAATTCTGCTTATCGGCAGTGACAGCCTTCCTGATGAAATGCTTAACAAGAATATTAAATATATAATTCATCTTAGCGAAAATCAAAATGATTCCCAAAGGCAGCACCGACAAATTTATAAATACCGGTCGGCAGGAGAAATTGCATCGGATATTATATCCTGCTACACAAAACTTGAAGACATCAATGAATCAAGATATTTTGAGGATATTTTGTTTATATCGGTTTTTTCCCCTGTTGCCGGTGCAGAAAAAATATCTTTTGCCTGGTCATTTGCCAAGGAACTTTCTTTTAGAAGAAAAACTCTTTTTATACCCATGGACTTATTTCCTGTAAATATTACGGCAAAAGTTGAACAGTCGTCTTATGCTATGTCGGAGTATCTGTATTATCTAAAGGAAAACCGACCGGATATAATTTCTCAATTAAAAACGTATCTTAATTACTCGGAAAAACTGTCATATTTATCCGGTGTGTCGCACGGATTCGATTTGCTTTCTTTAAGCAAGGAAGAAACAGAAAGATTTATTAAAAAATTAAAAGAGCATAAGGATTATGAAGCCGTAATATTTTACCTTGGATTATATACCGAAGCTTCTATGGAGATTTTAAGGCAAAGTGATAAAACCTACATTATTCTTTGTAATTTACCTTACGAGGAACTGGTAATTAAGGAATGGACAAGGCAAATGGACCTGATGGGCATAACGGGGGAGTTAAACTGTCAAAAAATAATACTTCCTGCGGCTGCGTCTTTAGCCGGTCAAAATCAGGATTCCGGGTATGTTTTTAATATGGTCGGCCCTTATGCGAAAGAAGCGGCAGAGCATATTTATAAGTAACGAAAGGAGTAGCTATGAGTTGGTTGAGAGAAAAACTTCGGCAAGAAGTCCTTGACAGTATAGATTTGACCTCGGATATAACTGACGAAGAGCTATTGAACGTAATAGATGAAATTTTGGTTGTAAAAAGCAGAGAAAATTACATAAGCATGCAGGAAAAAAGAAGGCTGCGCAAAGAGATTTTCAACTCCATCCGCAGACTGGATGTACTGCAGGATTTGCTTGATGACTCTTCCGTTACCGAAATTATGGTAAACGGGACAAATGATATATTTATAGAAAAAAACGGGACCATAATACGTTATGAAAAGCGTTTTGAATCGCAGGAAAAACTGGAAGATGTAATTCAGCAAATAGTATCCCAGTCTAACAGGACAGTAAATACTTCAAATCCGATTGTTGACGCAAGACTTTCTGACGGCTCGAGAATTAATATAGTTCTTCCGCCCGTAGCTATTGACGGTCCGGTAATCACCATTAGAAGATTTCCAGAAAATCCCATCACTATGGATCGGCTGATAGAATATCAGTCTATCACTAAAGAAGCAGCTTTATTTTTGGAAAAGCTGGTTATAGCCGGATACAACATATTTATAAGCGGAGGAACCGGTTCCGGCAAAACAACATTTCTAAACGTCCTGTCAAATTTTATTCCCCGGGATGAACGGATTATAACAATCGAAGATGCTGCGGAATTGCAAATCCGCAATATCCCCAACCTGGTCCGTCTGGAAGTAAGAAACGGAAATACCGAAGGAAATGCTGCAATAACCATAAGAGATCTGATAAAAACATCCTTAAGAATGCGGCCGGACAGGATTATAGTAGGGGAGGTAAGAGATGAAGCTGCCATTGATATGCTGCAGGCTTTAAATACCGGTCATGACGGATCCTTATCCACAGGCCATGCCAATTCTCCGGCCGATATGTTAAGCCGGCTGGAAACCCTGGTCCTTATGGGATCGAATATTCCCCTTATGGCAGTCCGAAGACAGATAGCATCTGCCATAGATATTATAGTCCATCTTGGGAGGCTTAGGGATAAGTCCAGAAGAGTGCTGGAGATAACGGAAGTTTTGAAACTGAAAAACGGGGAATATGTGTTAAATCCCATTTATGCATTTGTCGAAAAGGGTGAAGACAAAGAAAAGATAGTAGGGACATTGGAAAAGGTGGGGGAATTAAAATGCAGAGAAAAACTTAACAGGGCAGGAATTACCTTATAGGAGAAGATATCTATGATTGAAGATTACGGTACATATAGTTTTACCGTCAAAGAAAAAATCCGTTACTTCTTAGAAGGCCTTTTAATGGCGGTTATATTAGGATTCTTGTTTTATAAAAGTATAGCAGGGGTAATAGTACTTAGCCCATTGATTATATGGCATTTTAAATTAAAAAAATCAGAGCTTGTCCAAAAGAGGAAGTGGAAGCTCAACCTGGAATTTAAAGACGGAATAAACAGTCTTGCTGCAGCTTTGAGTGCCGGGTTTAGCGTGGAACACGCGTTTGAAGAAGCGGTTAAAGATTTAAAAAGAATGTATCCCAACGGGGCTATGATTATAAGGGAGTTTACTTATATAGCCAACCAAATTCAGATGAATATTACGGCGGAAAAAGCTCTATATAATTTCGGCAGGCGAAGCGGTGTGGATGATATTATCTGTTTTGCCGAAGTATTTTCAACCGCCAAACGGACCGGCGGAGATTTGGTTCAAATTATAAGAACCACCGCCAATATGATCGGCGACAAACTGGAAGTAAAAAGAGAAATAATGACTATGCTTGCCGGAAAGAAATTGGAAGCAAATATTATGAAGTATGTCCCTGCAGGTATTTTATGCTTTTTGTCAGTTTCTTCTCCGGATATTTTAAAGCCTTTATATCATAATCTTTTCGGAATTACCATAATGTCGATACTTCTGGGAGTTTATATATATACTTCCCGGCTGATGGATAAAATAATGAACATTGAGGTTTAGGGATAGACCATGATATATGTCAGTATATTGATATTAATATTCTTTGTGTTTCTTTATGCCATATCTGCAAGACGAAAAAATGAGCTGCTATCGGAAAAGGTGGATAAAAAGCAGCATACACTTCATTTCTTATATCCTATGGCTGTTTTTATACTGGAAAGGACCGGCTTGGAAAAAACATTGGTAAAAGCAGACATAAAAAATAAAGTCCGGGCACTTTATGCCACAGATCAAAAAGACACCGGTACAAAACTATATTTCTGTAAGAAAATATCATACGTTTTAGTTCTTATCTTCATTTTTTCAGGTCTTACTTTAATAATATCCTTCCAATTTATTTTAAATAACTCCTCATCTTTTGACGGTGTTTTGATACGTCCCGAAAGCGGCGAAAGCAACACATACATCAGGCTAAAATTCCGGATGGAAAACCGGGCAGATGAAAAAGATGTTTATGAAGATGAAATAATTATACAAAATAATGCCAGAAATTTCACTGATGAAGAATGGAATCAAATTTTAGAAGAAGCCATACCTTATTTGGAGCGGGAAGTATTGGGGGAAAATCAAAGTCCTGATTATATTCAGACAAATCTGAACTTCCTTGCCGAGATTCCGAATACAGGCATTAATGTAGAGTGGATTCCCGAAGACTACCGCCTTATTTCGGCAAGCGGAACGGTACACAATGAAGACCTGACCGAAAATATGCATACAAAGGTAAGGGCTATATTAAAATACCGAGACAGAAAAGCTGAGCATACAGTTACATTTACCGTTAGGCCAGCGGCCTTAGACAAAAAGGATAAGTTGTATAGAAAGCTTCGGGAAGCCATTGCGGAAATTGAAAAGCAAACGGACAGCAAAAAGAAGTGGGCCCTGCCCGAAAAGATGGAAGATTATGATATCAAATGGGAAAAGTCCGTATCTAACCCTGCCGTATCATTATTTATGCTTGGACTGGTTGCTTCCGTATTGATTTGGTTTTTTTTCGACAGAGAACTGGATAATAAGATAAAACAAAGAAACCATCAAATGCAAAAAGATTATCCCGAAATAATAAATAAATTCTGCCTGCTTATTAATGCCGGTATGACGGTTAAACAGGCATGGGTTAATATCTGTGAAGAATATATGCAAAAGAAAGATCAAAAGAAAGAAAGAAAACGGTATGCATATGAGGAAATGATTGTAACTTTATATGAACTTAAACTTGGAATACCGGAAGTGCAAGCATATGAAAGATTCGGTAAAAGAACCGGACTGTTGCCATATATGAAATTCAGTTCTTTGCTTGTTCAGAACTTAAAAAAAGGAAATAAAGACATGGTAAATTTATTAAAAGCGGAAGCAATGGAAGCTTTTCATGAAAGGAAAGAAACAGCTAAAAAGTTGGGAGAGGAAGCATCTACAAAACTTTTGGCACCTATGGTTATAATGCTTTTTATCGTATTGTTAATAATCATGATACCGGCTTTCATGTCTTTAAATGTTTAAGCACAGATAAAGTAAAAAGGAGTGTTTATATGCAGGAGATGATAAGAGATCTTACAAAAAAGTTTAAAAATTTTATGTCAGCTGAAGCCAGCGGAATCGGAGTGGTGGAAATCATATTAATTATTGTGGTTTTGATAGGTTTGGTAATAATCTTTCGTGATAATATCCAGGAGGTCATTCAAACATTATTTGACAGAATAGGTGAAGCCATTACAGAAGTTTAATCTGAATTTATCCGAAAAAGGTGTGGTCGGGGTGGGAACATATAAGAGCAATCAAAATGCATCAATTACCATATTTTTAAGCCTTATACTCTTGCTGATATTATCGCTTGTATTGACTGTTATCGAAGGAGCAAGGCTTACAGCATCGAGGGTAATTGCCGAAAGAGCTTTTTCAACAGCTTTAGATTCCGTATTGGCGGAATTTTACAGGCCTCTGATGGATGAGTATCATATACTGGGCCTTGATGCTTCCTATGGCACTAGTGAAATTGACACTTCTTCAATTAAGGAAAAAATTAAGACATATGTATCTTATACTATTAATCCGGGACAGGATTTTGAGAAAAAACCCTTTCTTAAATTATACGGAATAACATTAAAAAATGCAGAAGTTAAAAATGTTGCTAAATTTACAGATTACCAGGGAAGTTTATTAATTCATGAAGTTACGGAATTTATGAAATATAAAACTGCAGAAAATGCGGCAAAGGTTTTTATTGAACATACAACCCGGTTTGAGCAGCCCCAAAAAGTAAGTATCCTGTATGAAGAAAAAGTAAGACTTGAAGAAAACTTGGTTACTATAGACGAAGGGATACTTGCGTTGATGAAATATCTGGACGGAATATCAACCGGAAAAAAGGGTCTGTTAAGAAATAAGGGCGTAAAATTTAAGACAGAAAAATATTTTGCCAAAAAAATTCTTTTTGATACTCCCACTATGGAAAACACTGGAATAAACAATACACAAATATTCCTTGCCTTGCAGGATAAGTACGTTAATCCATCCGAGATGTTTGAATCCATTTTAAGCAACTTTGAAAGGCTTCAGGTTGTTTTAAGGAATATAGAAGCAGCCCGGGCCGAAGAAAATAGTATACGGGAGCAAATAGAACAGGCCCGAATAAACCTTTCCGATCTGGAAAACAATATGGTCTCTTTCGATAAGGACGATAAAGAAGGTTTATCGGATCAAATCAAGAAGGCAAAAGATTATATATCAGAACTTGAAGACGTAAGCCATAAGCTCGGAGAAATTATTTCCGATTATACGGATGAAAGAGACAGGTGTATAAATGCCATAACAGAAAGCGGATTAGAGGCGGGAAGTCTTATATCCGGATGCCTTTATGCGACAGAACAGGCAATTTATGAATTGGAGCAGATAATAAAAAGTGCGAAAAAAGCAAAACCAAAGATATTATCCTATGAAGAAAACCTAAAAAAATATAAGAACGAACTGGACATAAAAATTTATGAAAATTTGGAAAATGAACTTAGTGATATAAAAAGATATATTCCTAACAGCAGTCAAGGATATGATTTTAACCAAATGAGAGAAATTCTGATAAGGAACTGTGAAATCCTGAAAAAATGCGAAAATCTCATTAATGAAGGATACAATGCATTAAATGCTGTGAATTTTGATTTGGCTAAAGCAAAGTATAACGAAGCTTATAATAAGCTTAAAAATTATAAGACCGATGGACTTAAACTTGATTACAGCACATTGGTTATTCAGAGGGAAGATAATCCGGACTTTTTGGAGCCGATAACAGATTTAATAAAAAAAGGCATAACCGGTCTAGTAGTGGATAAAGATGCTGTTTCTTCAAAAGAATTAACTGCCGGAAGTTTGCCTTCGGATTCGTTATATCTTTCAGATGATATACATGGATTTTCCTTTTCGGAATTTCTTAATAAAATAAAAAAAGGAAATAAAAACACCGGAATGGACAAGTTTTTCGGAAGCTTTGCTGATTTAAGCCTGGCTTCTTTTACGAAAAACAGTCTGGAATGGGCCGCAAAGCGTATTTTAACAATAGAGTATATTAAGGAGCATTTTTATAAGTTTACGTTAATTGAAGATAAAATAAAAGCAAAAAAACCATCTGCCTTAGATTATGAAAGGGAATATCTTATTTACGGAAAAAACACCGATAAGGGCAATCTGGAAGCCTCTATAATGAGACTTATATTCATCAGAACGGTTCTTAACTTCATTTCTATTTTGGCTGACAAGGGCAAAGTAAATGAAGCCAAAATCATAGCAACTTCTTTGGTAGGTTTTACGGGGTTTCCCGCATTGGTTGCTATTACCCAAAGTGCTTTAATGATATTACTGGCCTTAGCCGGCGGCCTTGTGGATACATGTGCGTTACTTACCGGCTATAAAGTACCTTTTATAAAGAAGCAAGTCAATATAAATTATACGGATTTACTTCTGCTGACCAGAGAAAACATAAAGAAAACGGCCGAAGAATATAAGGATGAAAAAGGGGTTTCTTATGGTGACTATCTGACATTTTTTCTCTGTCTTACCGATCAGGAAAAACTTTCATACCGTATGATGGATTTGATACAGGAGAATATAAAGCATCGCTACGGAGTAAATTTCGGATTTCAAAACTGCATATTCGGACTGGAAGCTGAGGCTGTTTATAATGTAAAACCTTTATTTACGGTTTTTGGATTTGTAAAGGAACATCTGAGCTCCGATTTTCAAAGGGAGTATACGGTCAACGCCGAATACAGCTATTAAATTTTAAAAATAATGGTGGCCTGGAATGTCCGTTCTTCTAAATACTCTTAAGTCACTTCTGTATAGCATTTCATAAAATCAAGATTCAGATAGTTAAATAAAAATCTAATAACTCTCTCCAGGGAATCATTTGCCATAATAACTTTTTAACCAGGAAGAACGGACATTCCAGGCCATCAGTAAATAAGGTTAAGGTAAATGAAGTATGGGAAGAAAGAATGAATTCAAGATAAGTGCTTCATTGACGGTCGAAACATCCTTGGTCCTGCCGGTTTTTCTGATCTTTTTTGCTATATTTATATATTTCATCCAAATTTTTATCATGCAGGAAAAACTGCAGCAGGCCATTACAGATGTTGGGCTGAGCCTTGCAAAAACTGCATATTTTTATTCGGATTTTTCGGATATAGACGAAGCAAAAAGCTTTGATTCATCTTTCCTGGAAAAAGAAATGCAGGAAGAGCTGAGAACCTTTTTTGATGCCGCAGGCTATGCGGGTATGATTAAATATGCCGTAAAAGACAGACTTAAAGATAATAGCTTTAATTCATCCTGCATAGCCGGAGGATTTGAAGGAATAAGCTTTGAATACTCCAGGATTTTGCAGGGCAATGAGGATATAGATATAGTGGCCAGCTATAAAGTAAGGATTCCTATCCGCTTTTTCGGTTTACTTGAAAAGGATGTGATTCAAAGGGTAAAGTTAAGGGGTTGGAGCGGAATAAAGATATCTCCTTTATATTCGGTGGTTGAAGAAGATGATCAAAGCAAGGAAAAATTCGTATATGTCACCGAATCCGGTTCCGTATATCACCTGGACCTTAACTGCTCCCATATAAAATTATCGGTAAAATCTATAAACGGAGTACCCACCTGGCAAAGAAACAATAACGGAGGGAAATATTATCCTTGCGAATCTTGCATAAAAGGAGAGCATTCAAAAACCGGAACATATTATATAACCGATTACGGGGACAGATACCATTTAAATAAGGACTGCTCACGGATTAAAAGGACCATACGGCAGGTACCGCTATCTGAAGTTGAGCAATTGGCCCTCTGTAAAAGATGTAAAGGAGGATAATTATGTGGGAATATTTTTTAAAAGGCCTTATCGGACTTTTTCTTATTACAACCGCCGTTCAGGACATAATCTCAAAAAAAATTAAAGTTTGGGTAGTGGCACTGAGTACCTTGCTTGTATGTATCTGCATCCCCTTTTGCAGCGCTTTAACTATACTTGACAGAATATTTGGATTATTGCTGGGAGTAGGAGTAATTATATTAAGTAAGGCTACTAAAGGGAAAATAGGTATGGGTGACGGGCTGGTTCTTAGCGTTACAGGGTTGGGTCTCGGGTTTTGGTGCAACCTGGAACTTTTTGCCCTGTCCCTTGCGGTTGCGGCAGCTTTTTCTGTTTGCCTTTTGATACTGCGGCTTGCAAATATAAAACACAGTATACCTTTCATTCCGTTTATTTTAGTTTCTTATTTATTTTTGCATATCCCTATATGGGCATATATTTAGTTTGGTATAAGTTAAATTACAGTGAAAGGAAAATTTTAAAGTTTTCTTAAGGAGAGGGAAGCCTTGACTAAGAAAGTCCATGGAATATTTACCGTAGAAGCCCTGCTTGTTATGCCGATTGTACTTTTTGTTATAGTTTTTGTCATTTATATATCCTTTTATCTTTATGATTATTGCAGAATACAGGGAGTTGCCGGTTCTTTACTTCATAAGGCCGCTTTAAATCTTAAACATGAAACTGATATAGAAACCGGAAAAATATCTTATGAAGAGATAGGAAAACAGGCAGTATTTTATCAGGCCTTTTCAATTCCTGAGTATAAAATAAAAAGTATGGAAAGCCTTTTGGCAAAGAAATTATCAAAAGGCCTTCTGGCTACTGAAATTACAAATATCAAAGTATCCGCAAGTAATTTCAAGATGACCGTATATGTGGAAGGAATTTTTCAGATACCAATAAAGGGTGTGGCTAACTTGTTCGCTAATAAAGGAATCATACAGGTTAAAGCAGAAAGACAGGTGCATAATCCCGCAAATACGGTCCGCATATCGGAGGTAATTTTAGAACTTGGATCAAAAGTTGAGGGACTTAATGATCTAAAAGATATACTTAATACCCTATTGCCATAAAGGAGAATGATAATGGAAGTAAGTTACATAAAAGACCTTAGAATTAATTATATGGTAATTTCTGAAGTAAACGACAGTAGTGAAAAATTATATTGCATAAAAATGCTGCAGGCCAATGACATACCCGGTATTTTAGGGCCAGATTTAAGATCTATTGATAACAAGGTTTATTATTATTATGATATTACGTCAAAACAAGCCCTGGAAATTATATATGATAAAACACCAATCAATTACGGGCAACTTAAAAGCCTATTTTTTAACATAACCGAAATAATTGATCAGGCCTATGAATATTTGCTGGATGAAAACGATCTGGTTTTGGAGCCCAAATATATATATACAGATCTTTCCTCAGGTAAAATCTATTTATGCTATCTTCCCGGTTATAATGCGGATATCAGAAAACAACTGATCAGTTTTATAGAATATCTTATGAATAAGGTGGATTATAAAGATAACGAAGCTGTCCTTTATATATACAATTTATATGCCGTAAGCAGGGAGGACGCTTTTTCTTACGAGAGATTCATAATGCAGGTTAAAAGAGTTGCACAGGACGATTCCGTGTCTGAAAATATTCGTCAAAGAAAGAGTAAAACATGGGATAAGTGCGAAGAAAAACCTCAAGAGGGAAAAAAGATTGAAAATAAGGGTTCGGTTATGCAGATTCCGGTTATGCAGGAGAAAATATCAAACGATCAGGAAACATATTATTATCCGCTAAAAATATACATATATACAGTTGCATGCTGCCTGGGAGCTATATCTGTTTTTATAGCAGGTCTTAAAGCAAAGATTATTTATAATTCTCTGGGAACCAGGATAGATTACAGTAAGCTTGTGTTTTTGCTTTTGATATTACTTGCCGTAACCGGTTATTTATTAAAAAAGATTTGGGACAAGAATAACCGAATAACCAAGGTTATAAGAAATATAGAGTATATCAACCCGGCACTTAATACGGTTGAATTAGATGATACTTTTTCAGACGATGTAAAACAGGAGCAATGTACGCTATCTTTAAAAAATACCGATATATATCAAAATTATGAAGACATAAATCCTACGGTTTTGCTTAATAAGGATATGCCGTCTTACGGATGCCGCCTGGAACCCATGGATAATACCTGCGAGGTTATACAAATCAGGAATTTCCCTTTTATAATAGGCAAGCAAAAAGGCCATGTGGATTATTTACTTGATAAAGAAATTGTAAGCAGATATCATGTAAAAATAATAAAAGAAGAAAATAAGTACTATATCATGGATTTAAATTCTACCAACGGGACCTGCCTTAATAATAATGCGCTTTGCTGCTATCAAAGGTATGAACTGAAAGATGGAGACGAAATAGCCATAGCAGGGATAAAATATACATTTAAGGAAAAAGCTTTTTAGTTCAGGGGTTTGCAGATATAGCTTAAGTTTAAAGTTATGTCTGAATACCTCTGTTATTTTTTTAGTGGTTAAGCAAACCGCTTGATATCCGATATATTTTAGCAAACTTAATAGACTATAAAAATCAACTGTCGGCTTAATTTATAGCCTTTGGTTGATAAGAATAATTAGGTATAAAGACGGGTTTTTGCAGAATTATATTGTAATTGGCGGAATAAGAATGCTACAATAATATTAAATTGGGAAATAAAGTGGGGGTTTTTATTTCATGAAAAAATATGTAATGGCATTTGACCAGGGAACAACCAGTTCCCGCTGTATTATATTTGATAAATCAGGAAAAATTAAAAGCATGGCGGCAAAAGAATTTACCCAGATATACCCGAAGCCCGGCTGGGTGGAGCATGACCCTATGGAAATCTGGTCATCACAGATTTCGGTAGCCACTGAAGCTATGGCTAAACTGGGAATAGAGGCCGGTGAGATAGCAGCTATCGGGATAACCAATCAGAGGGAAACAACCATAGTATGGAACAAACAGACAGGGCAGCCTGTTTATAATGCCATTGTATGGCAATGCAGAAGAACAGCCGACATGGTGGAGGATTTAAAAAATAAGGGGTTGGAAGCTTATATCCGGGATATTACGGGTTTAATTCCGGATGCCTATTTTTCCGCAACGAAGATAAAATGGATTCTTGATAATGTTCCGGGGGCAAGAAAGGAAGCAGAAAAAGATAATCTTTTATTCGGAACGGTGGATACATGGCTTATATGGAACCTGACAAAAGGGAAAACTTTTGTTACGGATTATACCAATGCCTCAAGAACCATGTTATTTGATATAAGAAAACTTGACTGGGACAAAAAAATTTTAAATGAACTGGATATACCTTATGAAATGCTTCCTGAGGTTAAGCCATCCAGTTGTATATATGGTGTAACGGACAGAACGCTCTTCGGAGAAGAAATACCCATATCGGGAGCCGCGGGAGACCAGCAGGCAGCCCTTTTCGGCCAATGTTGTTTTTCAAAAGGGGAAGCCAAAAACACTTACGGAACAGGATGTTTCCTTCTTATGAATACGGGGGATGAGGCGGTTGTATCCAAGCATGGCCTTCTTACAACAATTGCAGCCTGTACTGACGATAAGCCCGTATATGCCTTGGAAGGCAGCGTATTTGTTGCGGGAGCAGCTGTTCAGTGGCTTAGGGATGAATTAAGATTAATACGCAATGCCGCAGAGAGCGAGAAGTACGCACTGGAAGTAGAGGATACCAACGGGGTATATGTCATTCCGGCATTTACAGGCCTTGGAGCTCCTTATTGGGACCAGTATGCAAGAGGGGCAATTGTCGGCATTACAAGGGGATGTAACCGTGAGCATATAATCCGGGCCACCTTAGAATCCATAGCCTATCAGACTTATGATGTCATAAAGGCCATGGAAAAAGACCTGGGAGAAAACATAAAGTCCCTCAAAGTGGACGGAGGGGCTTGTGCGAATAACTTTTTAATGCAATTTCAGGCAGATATCCTTAATACCCTGGTGCATAAACCGGAATGTATTGAAACAACAGCCCTTGGAGCGGCATATCTCGCAGGTTTGGCAGTGGGATTCTGGAAAGACAGGGATGAAATAAAGAAGAACTGGGCCTTGTCTAAAACTTATAAACCAAATATGGAAAAGGAACACAGAGAAAACCTTCTGAAAGGCTGGCATAAAGCAGTCGGAAGATCATATGCCTGGGCTCAGGATTAGAACAGGATAAGGATATTATGAGGATAGAAGACGGTATTATAAGACTTTTACTGGATAAAGAGTATAAATGGCTTGATACTAAATTAAATAATATTGATATGTTTTACCGGACGGATCTTTCCGGCATTGACATTGTCGTGTTTCTTCGGGTTTTGACGGCAACCGAAATTACCGCAGACGAATACAAGCTTATTATTGATAATATAAAAGGTCTCTTTATTCAGCGGGGGTTTACAGAAATAAAGCTACTGGGGCTGATTTTTACTGCTTTTGCCGACAGGGCAAGGAAATACTGTCTTGATGGGGACGATCATATCATAGTGGATATCAGTAACAGGCGGCTTATATTATATGAAAAACTTACAACTTGTTTTTCGGAGATAATTTCAGCAATCGAAGAAATTATACATGACGAGTCTTATGATGCCGATATTAACCCGGCCGGATATGCCGGAGAATATAAAGATTATACGTATAACAAAGAACAATGGATAACATTGATAAATACTTTACTGGTAGCGGTAAATATCATAGTTTTTCTGCTGGTCCATCATACCACTTTTTTTGGAGAAACCACCGACTTACTTCATAAGGGAGCTTTATCATGGTATCGTATAAAAAACAGCAGGGAATACTACAGAATATTTACATCTATGTTTTTGCATTCTGACTTTGAGCATTTAATGAATAATATGCTGGTGTTGTTTTTTGTTGGAGATAAACTGGAACGAGTAGCAGGAAAGCTTAAATACCTGATAATATATTTCGGAGCCGGAATAATTGCTGCGGTTTTTTCAATCGGTTATAATATGCTTAAGAATGAGCCGGTATTTTCCATTGGGGCTTCAGGTGCTATATTTGGCATAGTAGGTGCCATGGTTTATATATTGCTTGTTAATAGGGGACGATTGCAGGATATCAGCAGCAGGCAGATTATTTTATTTACCGTATTTAGCCTATATGGAGGTATAGTTAATACTGGTATCGATAATGTTGCTCATATCGGTGGTTTTATTGCCGGACTTATTTTGGCATTTCTTTTATACCGAAGGCCTAATATAAATAACCAAAGAGAACAGGAGGAAGGCTGATTTATGAAAGTTAATATTTACTACGGAGGAAGAGGACTGATCGAAGATCCGACTTTATATATTATCGGAAAGCTGACGGAAGTTTTGGAAGAGTTAAGAGTCGAAGTTACCCGTTATAATCTGTTTGAAGAAAAAAACTCTCTTGCCCTGCTTCCAAAAACCCTGAAAGAAGCAGACGGTGTTATTTTGGCTACAACGGTGGAATGGTTAGGTATAGGCGGATATATGCAGCAGTTTTTGGATGCCTGTTGGCTGTACGGGGACAAGGAAAAACTGGAAAAACTCTATATGCTGCCGGTTGTAACCACAGGAACCTACGGTGAAAGAGAAGCAACTTTATATCTGATACAGGCATGGGAGATGCTTGGCGGCATTCCATATAGCGGTTTATCGGCTTATGTGGAAGACAATGTTGAATTTGAGATGAATTCCGAATATGCCAAACTTATAGAAAAGAAGGCAGAGTCATTTTACAGGGTTATTAATCAAAGAAGGGTGATGCTACCCGCCAGCAATATGGTGTTAAGACAGAATCTTATTAAAAGTAATTCCATCGTACTTACTCCGCAGGAAAGCGAGCAGTTGTCCATGTATGTTTCCGATGACGAATATGTAAGGAAGCAAAAACAGGACATTGAAGAGCTAACCCAGCTTTATAAAAATATGTTAAACAATTCAGAAGGAGATATCGGGCAGGAATTTATCCGTAATTTAAATGAGAACTTTCATCCGATAGATGATTTTAAGGCTTCCTATAATATTATATTATCCGACGTAAACAAAAATCTGGTAATTGAAGTTGACGGAAAACAGCTTAAATGTTATTACGGAGATAAACCGGATGCAGATGTTATTGCAAAAACTACCAGAGAGGTAATGAATAAACTGGTACTTGGCCGGATCACTTTTCAGGGTGCATTTATGTCCGGTGAATTAACGGCTAAAGGCAATTTTAAGACCCTTCGTACCTTCGACCAGATATTCCAGTTTAATATATTATAAGTTATAAATGGGCAGCAGGATATTAAAACTGGTTAAGGCTTCACTGGACGATACACTGATACTGCCCATATGATTTTCTATAATTCTCTTAGCTAAGGCCAGGCCTATTCCGCTGCCTCCTTTTTTGTAGGTAACAAAAGGTTTTAAAATATTCTCTATTTGATCTTCCGGAATTTTCGGACCGTTGTTATTTACTTGTATGGACAGCATGGGCCTTGATTGGTATGAATCTGTACTTATAACTACTTCTATAAAATTACCGGGAGAGGTTGCTTCCAAAGCATTTTTAATCAGGTTTGAAATAACCTGCTTTATCTTATCAGGATCGCAGTAATAGGAACTGAGAATTTCTTTACAATCCTGGGATGTTTTAACCGAAAGCTGTTTGTTCTGATTTTCCGCCTGGGGCTTATAATTATTTACTACACCTTGAATTAGATTTAAGAGATTTGTATGTTTCATATTAAGAGCAGCGCAAGAATTAAGCAAAGATGCATCTGACATCATTTTTTCCATTTCACCGATAAGTTCAAAAAGTTGGCCCCAATATTTGTAATCTTTTGCTTCCGGATATTTCAGCTCTATGTACTGAAGCGTTCCTTTTATAAGAGATAAAGGATTTCTTAGTTCATGTATGAACATGGAGGTAAGATTTTTATATTCTTCCCTTATTTTTTGGATTGCCTCTTCGGTTGGGAGGTTATATTCCTGATTCATATTTATCTCCTTTCCGGAATTATAAATATAGTTATTTGAAAATATTTACAATTACATTTCAAAAGTATATTATCAAAGCATAAATAAAATTGCAACAATTAAGATAACATTTAAAAGATGGAGGGATTTTATGGAGAATTGTATTTTTTGCAAAATCACGGCGGGGGAGATCCCATCATCCGTAATTTACGAGGACGACGATTTCAAAGTTATTTTGGATATAGCTCCCGCAGCAAAAGGCCATGCCATAATATTACCGAAAAAACATTTTGCCGATATTTTTGAACTGGATGAGGATACGGCAAAGAAAGTACTTGTCGTAGCAAAAAAAGTTGCTGCAGCATTGAAAAAGGAATTGAACTGTGACGGTCTTAATCTGCTTCAAAATAACGGTCAGGCGGCAGGACAAAGCGTGTTCCATATCCATTTTCACCTGATACCAAGATATCATGGTGACAATGTGAAGGTTCCATGGACAACCGGTAAATATGAAGACGGCGAAGCCAAAGAATTGGCCGAAAGAATAGCAAAGCATATCAATTAGAAATTTATCAATTAGGCTGAATAATTATTTTATATGGACATAAGTTTATATTCTTATAATGAGAACATAGTGTATAAAACAAGTATTAATCAAATTATTTGCTTTATACACTATGTTTTTTATCTGATGGAATAAATGTAAGCCGCTGTAATATGTTGATTAGACTGCGTTTTTGTATACTATACCTAGACTTTATTTAATAAATTATGTCTTAGACTGATTTTTATGTTCTGTATATGAAAAGGATATTCTATATTCTGTTATAATTGCGTTTTCTTTATCAGGTCCATTATTATTTCAATAGAATTATTTAATTTGCTTTGATTCATGGCTTCTATATAGTTTTGCCTGTTTGTCATTACTGTTTCTATGGCTTCCATTAGGCTGCTGACACTTAAGTCTTCTTCCTTTAATACATAGGAATAGCCTTGCTGCTCAAATGATTCCGCATTCAGAATTTGGTCGCCCCTGCTGGCATTCTGGCCTAATGGTATTAAGATATTTGGTATTCTGAGGGCAAGTAATTCGCATATGACATTGGCGCCGGCTCTTGATATAACAAGAGTTGATGCGGCATATAAATCGCTCAGCTCTTTTTTAATATATTCAAATTGAGCATATCCTTTTAAATTTACGAGCTTAGGGTCCAGGTTACCTTTGCCGCACAGGTGAATAATCTGATAATCCCTTAAAAGGGTGGGAAGCATACCCCTTATTATATCGTTAATTGTTTTGGAACCGGTACTGCCGCCGATTATCATAATAACCGGTTTGTTGGCCGTAAAACCGCAAAAATCAAGACCTTTTATTTTATTGCCGGCAAAAAGTTCTTTCCTTATGGGGGTTCCTGTAAGCACGGCTTTCTCTTTAGGAATATAATTTAAGGTTTCGGGAAAATTGACGCATACTTTTTTGGCAGCCGGGATGGCAATCTTATTGGCAAGGCCGGGAGTTATGTCCGATTCATGAATAATTACCGGAATATTGCAAGCCTTTGCGGCCAGCACTACCGGTACCGTTACAAATCCTCCTTTAGAAAATACTATATCGGGCTTTAATTCTTTCAGTATCTTTCTGGCCTCAAAGTATCCTTTAATTACCCTGAACGGATCGGTAAAGTTTTTTAAATCCAGATATCTTCTTAATTTACCGGATGATATACCATAGTAAGGAATATTGTATTCTTCAATAAGTTTGCGTTCAATGCCGTTATATGATCCTATATAGCGAATGTCATAACCCGCTTCGGAAAGTGCCGGCAGCAAAGCAATACAGGGGGTTACATGTCCCGCCGTACCGCCGCCGGTTAAGACAATACGCTTCATTTGGAAGACCTCCATTTCTTTAGAGCTTGAGCCAACTGATCCGGACACGAGGTAGATTTTCTTCCGCAAGTGGTTCCTTCAAGTTTTTCTATAACATCATCTACTTTCATTCCTACCAAAAGACGGGAAAGACCGCCGGTATTCCCGGGACATCCGTTGGTGAAACGTACGGACTTTATGATACCGCTTTCATCCTCAATTTCTATATCAATTTCTGTGCAGCATACACCGGAAGTCTTATATATCATGGAAAACATCCTTTCTTTCGTTCATCAAAAATATGTATATGGTGAATACATTTTAGCTCACCCCCGGTAATTTTGCAAACACTTTTTATTAAGTGCCAAACAAATGTTTGAATTAAATGGAAGCCTGTGGTATAATATACATTAACATGGCAGAAATTACCTATATTTTAAAACCGGGGAGAGTTATAAATGATCAGTTATAACACAATGTATGCTCCGGAAGATGTCGGTTATGATTCTTCAAGGATTGAAGCTCTTAACAGGCATTTTCAGGATTTGATTGACAAAAGAAAGGCGAAATTATTACCAGAGTAAGCGGTATCCGGGCCGAGGATTATATTATAGAAAATATTGCAAAACCTTGCGGTATGATGGATACCCATTTTAATATTGTTAAAAAGGAAATTGTTGAAAGGCTTAATATACCGGACGAAAGAAGAGAGGAATTTATAAAAGCTTTTTATGAAGTAAAGCTGGAAGAACCCGATGAAGTATGGAAACAGGTTCCGAGTACCGGAGGAGGCATGTTCTCAACCTCTCGGGATCTTTGCAGATTCGGAACCATGCTGCTTAAAGGGGGCTATATCGACGGTGTTCGTATTATCGGAAGAAAAGCTATAGAAAAAATGACAACCCTTTATACGGGACCTCATATTAAGGATTACTGCTGGAATGCCGGCGGAGTCTACAGGGAATACGGACTGGGGCCGGACATGCGCTGTAACGAAGCCAGCCTTTATACAAAAGGCTCTTATTTCCATGAAGGAGCCGGGGCCTGCTGCCTGCTGATAGACCCGGCTGAAAAGCTGGTTGCCGCCTGGTTTGTACCCTTTGTAAATGGTCAATGGTGTCCCGAGCCTTTATACAATACTGCGGCGATTATGTGGTCCGGCCTGATTTAAGGGGGTTTTAATGAAAACCATAAAACATAAGCTGGATGTTCTAAGAGCTGTAGCTGTAGTTACATATAAGGAGTGGAGTGCTTACCGCACCCACTCCATGGTTTCTATATTTGTAGGTCCGGTCTATTTTATCGTTCAGTATTTTATCTGGACCGCCGTCTACGGGGAAAAAACACAAATAAACGGAATGGATTTAAAGCAGATGATTACCTATTTCGGAGTATCCACCTTAATCGGCTATCTGACTATGGATTTTGCCGACTGGAATTTGCAAATGCTTGTAAGAACCGGAAAGTTTTTAACCTTTGCCTTAAGGCCGATTCACCATAGATTTTTTGCTTTTTCTCAAAAAGTCGGTCACAGGGTTCTGGGGTTTATTTTCGAATTTGCCCCGTGCTATATAATTTTTACCCTTTTGTTTAAAATTTCTTTAAAACCCAGGTATGTGGGATGGACGGTAATTTCGGTTATTTTTGCCTTTCTTATGACATTTTATGTCCACTATATAATAGGAATGACTGCTTTTTGGTTTACCCAGTCTTCCGGTATCAGGAGGGTATTTGATTTACTGTCGGGTATATTTTCCGGGGTTTTTATACCGCTGGTCTTTTTTCCTTCCGGGCTGCAAAAATTGCTTTGTGGTAGCAGTAAACGATGTTTCTTTTACCGTCAAAGAAGGAGATATTGTCGGGATTCTCGGGCCAAACGGAGCCGGAAAATCCACTACCATAAAAATGCTTACGGGAACCCTGTATCCTACTTCCGGCAATATAGAAGTTTTTGGGTATAATCCCGTAAAAAACAGGAAAACATATGTAAGACAAATCGGTGCCGTGTTCGGTCAAAAGTCGCAGCTTATATGGGATATCCCGCCTGCGGACAGTTTCCGCATGAATAAAGCCATTTACGGTATTCCTGATAAAGAGTATGAAGAACGTTTAAAGATGATGACCGAACTGTTTATGGTTAAGGATTTTATAACCAGACCTACCAGGGTATTATCTCTCGGAGAGAGAATGAAGTGTGAGTTCATTATGGCGATGCTTCATCAGCCAAAAGTAGTATTTCTGGACGAACCTACCATAGGTCTTGACGTTATCTCAAAACACAATATCCGGGAATTTATACGGGAAATGAATAAGAAGGGAACGACCTTTATTTTGACTACTCATGATCTGGAAGATGTTGAGCGTCTTGCAAAAAATGTTATAATAATCAATAAGGGAGTAAAGGTTTTTGACGGTTCCATAGAAAATCTCAGAAAGGTTTTGGGAGCAAAAAAAATAGTACAGCTTACTCTTCAAAACGAAGTGAATGCTTTGGATATTCCAGGCACAAGTATTTTGGAAAAGGAATCTTCTATGAAGCTTACGCTCAGTGTAGATCTTAATCAGATATCAATTAATGATTTTATGGCAGAATTATCCCGCCGGTGTGCTTTTACCGACATATCTATAAAAGAAATGCCGATGGAGACCATAATAACCCATATTTATAAGCACAAGGAACAAGAATAGAAGCATACTATAATTAGACTTTCAGGAGGGACTATATGAAAAAAATCGGAATTATCGGAGCAATGGAAGAAGAGATAAAAAGGTTAAAGGATAAAATGGAAAATGTCAAAATCAGCAGCATAGCATCCATGGATTTTTATGAAGGAAATCTGGATAAGACATCGGTTGTTGTGGTGCGCAGCGGCATAGGCAAAGTGAATGCGGCCATATGTACACAGATACTTGTCGACAGATTCGGAATCGATCTGGTTATAAATACCGGAGTGGCAGGATCTTTAAGAAACGAAATAGATATAGCCGATATTGTATTGTCAACGGATGCCATTCAACATGATATGGACGCTACAGGATTCGGATATAAGGCCGGAGAAATCCCTCAGATGAAGAAATCTGTTTTTGAAGCGGATAAATACCTTATTGACCTGGCAGAAAAGGTATGTAGAGAAGTTCTTCCTGCCTTAGGAGTCCACAAGGGCAGGGTTGTCAGTGGGGATCAGTTTATATCGGACGCAAAGAAAAAAGAATGGCTTTTAAAAACTTTTGACGGTTATTGCACAGAGATGGAAGGAGCAGCAATTGCCCAGGCTGCTTATCTAAATAATATTCCGTTTCTTATTATCAGGGCTATTTCCGATAAAGCCGATCACAGCGCAGAGATGGCTTTTAATGAGTTTGAGGCGATAGCTATCGAAAATTCTGTAAAATTACTTACCGAATTAATCAGAAGAATCGAATAAATAGGGCAAGGGAAATTCAGGATGTATAAGTATTGA
>CAZIHC010000009.1:0-20927 GCA_964538605.1 uncultured Herbinix sp.
AGGCAACATCGTAGAACAAGGAAGCCACGAAGAACTCCTCGCAAAAGGCGGCTTTTACGCCAAACTTTATAACTCGCAGTTTGAACGCAGTGCTTAAGTATATTACAGCCTTTATAACCGGTGACTGACCGTCCTCTTTGGTTTAAGTGCAACTGCGGCAGGATTAAAGGAATATCGGGAATAAAGGAATATTAATATAGAATCAAATAAAAAAATTACCGGATATAAGTTAATGCCTAATCGTCCGGTAATTTTTTTATTATCTTATTCTTTCAATTATTTTTTAATTTAGAAATCAAATGAAATTTTATTGCATGTAATTTTTAGATTTTTCGAATTCTTCCTGTATTTCCTTTGAAGGCGGTGTCGTGCATAATGACACAATCACTATTGCCAGACAGGAAATGATAAATGCAGGCAAAAGTTCATATATATCAAAATATCCTCCTAACGGCCTTATAAGCAGCTTCCATATGAACACTGTTGCTCCGCCTGCTACCATTCCAGCAACGGCACCTGCCCTGTTAACCCGTTTCCAGAACAGGGAGAAAAGCATAATCGGACCGAAAGTTGCTCCGAACCCGGCCCAGGCAAAGGCTACAACTGAAAAGATAACGCTGTCCTCATCCAAAGCAATAAGCATGGCTATAACAGCAATTATAATTAACGTAACCCTTGACATATATAGAACCTGCTTGTCCGATGCGTCTTTCTTTAAGATTCCGTGATAGATATTCTTTGAAAAAGCCGATGCTGCAATCAACAGATAAGAATCGGATGAACTTATAGTTGCAGCAAGAATTCCGGCCATAACTATCCCGGCAAGTAACGAAAAGAAGAATTTGCTTGACAGTAATATAAATATATTTTCTGCAGAACTGTTTGTAAGAAATGCATCAGGATAAAGAACCCTTCCTATGATTCCAATACACACAGCAGCAAAAAGTGAAACCGCACACCAGATTGTAGCTATCCTTCTGGATATTTTAAGCTCATTAGGGTCCTTAATAGCCATAAACTTTAAAAGAACCTGAGGCATTCCAAAATACCCTAAACCCCATGACAGGGTAGAAACTATAGCAAGTAAACCAAACTTTCCTGCTTCACCGAATAAAGGATTTCCTGCTTGGGCAACCTGCTGTACTCCGTCTACAACTTTCGGCTGGGCAACCCCGAAAAATTCAAGAAAACCGGGAATGCTTTTTGCATTTTCAATTATAGCAGATATACCTCCTGCTTTTATTGCTCCCACAACAAGAACAACCGACAACGCCAAAAACATCACTATACCCTGCATGAAATCTGAAGCACTTTCCGCAAGAAATCCTCCAATGAAAGTATATGCAACGACGAATAAAGCACCGAGAATCATCATATAGATATAATCTGTGTCAAACAACGTACTGAAAAGTTTTCCTACCGCCACAAAGCAACTGGCTGCATATACACAGAAGAAAACCAAAATAAACAGGGCTGCAATCGTAAGAATAATTTTCGTTTTCTCTTTAAAACGGTTGCTTAAAAAATCTGGAATTGTTATAGCATCGCCCGCCAAATGGGAATATGTACGAAGCCTTTTTGCCACAAAGAGCCAATTAAGATAAGTTCCTATCAGCAATCCGATAGCGGTCCATATAGCTTCTCCCAAACCACACCAGTATGCTAATCCGGGAAGTCCCATAAGCAGCCAACCACTCATATCCGATGCTTCTGCAGCCATGGCAGTTACCCACGGGCCTAACGACCTTCCTCCTATCAGGAAGTTGCCTGTACTTTCGCTGGCCTTTTTTGCATAATGAAAACCTATAGCAATAACTGCCGCTATATAAATAGCCATAGCAATTATATATTGGATTTTATCTGCTTCCATTCTTTTTCTCCCTTCCTTTTTGCGCTTGGATAGGCATATTATAATATATAAATTTACATTTGTATAGTACAATTTTAAAGCGATATCACATTACTACAAAGAAGTAGTCATTATTAACAGCACCTACATCAAAATTCATACTACCTTAATAAATAAAGTTTGTATAAACACTTTTGAATGTTTACACAAACTCAACATAACCTGATCCAACTAAAATTTATTGTTCAACCAGATTTTTTATGTTATGCACAATAAAAATCGGCTATAATAAACAAGGCTTTTGTATTTTAAGTTGTGCTTCCGAATCCCCCGTTCCTTATTTCATATACTTCATCATCCACGGTTATTCCGTATTCCACAAAAATCCCCTGCATAAAACCGGTTCCTTCTTCAATAGTGACGGTTTTTCCTTCATTACTGTCGTTTGTAAGCTTGCAAAATATATGACCTTCATTGTCGGAACCGTAATAATCACTGTCTATTATTCCTACCGTGTTATTTAACTGCAGGCGGTATTTAAAGCCCAGACCACTTCGGGGATAGCATTTTAAAACCCAGCCTTCGTCAATTCTGACACGGATACCTGTCGGTATCTTTATAGTTTCTCCAGGTTTAAGCGAAAATGTAATCGGACTGAAAAAATCATACCCGGCAGAGCCTTTTGTGGCTCTCTTAGGAAGTTTGATTCTGTCATATATATCTTTTACTTGGTCGTATTTATCCTTGTCCAGTTGAAAAGTATCGAGCCAGTCCTCTATGAATCTTTTGCAGCTTACTTTTTCAAATTTTGCTATGCGTTTCATATTACCTCCGATTAATCAATCGTATTTAACATATCAAGCAGTTTAGTTGCGGCTTTAGATATAGGATTTTGCTTGCTCGTAACAATGCATATATGCCTTTCCGGTATCTCTTTGCCAAACTGTAGTTTGAACAGTTGTCCGCTTTGTATAGCTTCTTTGGCAAAATCCCGCATCACACAACCGACTCCTAAGTTTCTTATGGCAAACCTTACAATCATATCACTGGTAGCCAGCTCAAATTCAGGATTTATAACCACTCCATTTTCCTTTAGGAAGTCATCAACGTATCTTCGAGTACTGGTATTTTGTTCCAGACATATTATCGGAAGATTTTCCAACTCTTTAAACTCCAAAATCTTTTCCCTAAGATGTCCAAACTTTCCTCCGGCTACAAAAATATCACTGATCTTTTTAACTTTACGGGAATGAATACCCGGTCTAGCCGAAAAAGGCTCACTTACCAGACCAAAATCAATCTTTCCGTCATAAAGAAGTGAAAGAGTGTCGGGTGTAGGAGCATTCGTCACAGAAACTTTAATTCCTGGAAATATTTCATGAAAGCGCTCCAGATACGGAAGCAGGTAAAACTGCAATGTCATATCACTGGCACCGATTCTTATTTCTCCATAATCCAAATCCAGCATCTTTCTGAATTGCTTTTCACCTAACAGGATATACTCATAGCCCCGCTTTATATAGGAAAACAAGACTTCTCCCTCAGGTGTGAGCCTTACCCCTTTAGGCACCCTTGTAAACAGTTTGCTTCCCAGACTCTCTTCCAGTAGTCTTATTGACTGGCTTACCGCAGGCTGGGAAATGCAAAGCTCTTCTGCTGCTTTTGTAAAACTTTCCGATATTGCCACATAATAAAAAATCTTATAGTATTCCAGATTGATATTCATTATAAAACTCCTTATGGAGAATTTTATAATTATGTGTTAACAGTATAACACAAAATGTCTTGTCATCAAAGAATATAAATACACAAAATCATTTTCTTTTATAAAAATCTAAAACTATTTAAAAACATAAGTATATGTACATTTTTAATATATGTTTAATGTTTTTGAAGTAAAAATTTGATAAACTAAAGATAACAACATCCTAAATATGAAAGGGGAATTTTATTTGAAGCCCATAATTAATATTGAAGGACTGACAAAAGATTACGGCAATCATAAAGGCATATTCGGCTTGACTTTCAGTGTTGAAGAGGGGGAGGTCTTCGGATATTTGGGTCCTAACGGTGCCGGTAAAACAACGACCATCAGACATTTAATGGGTTTTCTTACACCTGATAAAGGTTCATCGCAAATACTCGGAATGGATACCCGGACCAGAAGTGCAGACATAATGAAATTTCTCGGATATCTGCCCGGAGAAATAGCCTTCTTTGATCAGATGACCGGCGTAGAATTTCTTAAATTTATGGGTGAAATGAGAGGTCTTAACAACACCAAACTAAGAGACAGGCTGATAGATTTATTTCAATTGGATACTAAAAGCAGAATACGAAAAATGTCTAAAGGAATGAAGCAAAAACTGGGTATTATATGTGCTTTTATGCATGATCCTAAAGTTCTGATATTGGACGAACCTACCAGCGGCCTGGATCCCTTGATGCAAAAAGTCTTTGCGGATTTAATTCTTGAGGAAAAATCCCGAGGAAAGACAATTCTTATGTCTTCCCACAGTTTCGAAGAAATTGAGCGGACCTGTGACCGTGTCGGGATAATAAAAAGAGGTGAACTGGTCGCCACAGAAAATATGCATGATATAAAGCAAAAGAGAAGAAAAACCTATGTTGTTACCTTTGATAATGCCGTAACTGCTGCTGATTTTGCAAAATCCCATACATTTGATATTGCCGATGTAAACTATAACACCGTAAGATTAAGCATAATGGGAAATGTTACGGACTTTATCAAATCCCTAGATAAATACACAGTATTGGACCTGTATACCGAAAGAAGCAGCCTGGAAGATATATTTATGCACTATTACGGTGACTCAGAAACCAAGAATTAATTCAGGATAGGGAGGATAAGATATGTTTAGCAAACCGCTTTTAAAAGCTACCGTTAAGCAGAATTTAACTGTATTCTTAATAATACTGGCCGTCCTAATGGTCTATCTTCCGATAATTATTATTATGTATGATCCTGCCACACAGGATTCCCTAAGGGATGTTCTTGCTCTTCTTCCTGAAGGCTTGATAGCCGCCATGGGATTTGACAATCTCGGAAACACACTGATAGATTTTATAGGCAGTTACTTTTATGGGTTTCTGATTCTGCTGCTTCCCATGATATACACTATAACCGTATGCAACCGCTGTATTGCCTCCCATGTAGATAAGGGTTCCATGGCTTATTTACTGTCAACTCCAAATAAGAGGACAAAAATAGCTGTTACACAGGCCTTTTTTATAATAGCCAGTACTACCGTAATGATTGCATTTGTTGCAACAGCAGGCATAGTTATAAGCAATATTGCATTTCCGGGTGAACTTGATATATCTGCCTTTTTACTGTTAAACCTCGGTACCTTACTTTTATATTATGCGGTTACCGGCATAGGTTTTTTCGCTTCCTGTTTTTTTAATGACACTAAAAATTCACTTATGGTAGGTGCCGGCATACCGATAGCTTTTTTGGTAATTCAAATGATTTCCGATGTCGGTGAAAAAGTCCGTTTTCTTAAATACTTTACCCTGTTCACTTTATTTGATCCCGAAAAGATCATAAAGGGAGGAAATTACATACCTCAATTTACCGTATTATTTATTATAGCCATTATTATGTACGGACTAGGAATTTATGTGTTTGATAAAAGAGATTTGCCTCTTTAATGTAAAGCTTCCCGAATATTATTTAACGTAAAATAAAATTTGACCAAATAAAATTAATTATAATAACAGAGTGTAAACAGGCCTTTTTTGCTTACACTCTGTTTTTACTCTTGAACAATTTTATTTTATTATGTACTTGCTTTTCTTTACTGCCGAATTTTATCTTGTTTTTGGTATATTAAAGAGTCGAATCATAATTTGCCTTGTAATCTAAATATTTTGTCCTTTACTGATAAACCGACTTAATAATCTGATTATTGTATATATTTTAATTTTATTTAACTGTCTCCGTAACCTTTTTATTACTTTTGTATCATAATTTTACTTTTAGTACTCCGCTTATATGTCGCCGCTGTTATCAGGTATTTTTGTAGGATAATTTCCCGTAAAACATGCGTCGCAGTATCCCAAATCTTTTCCCAGCATGTCGCCCAGTCTGTCCAGGGAAAGGTATCCTAAGGAATCTGCCCCTATCATATCTCGGATTTGATCTATGGTATATTTTCGGGCAATCAGCTGATCTCCTGTAGGAACATCCGTACCGTAGTAGCAGGGATATAAAAACGGAGGCGAACTTATTCTTACATGAACTTCGGTTGCTCCCGCATTTTTCAGCATCCTGACAATATTGGCACTGGTTGTCCCACGGACAATTGAGTCATCTATCATTACAACCCGTTTGCCCCGGATAACTTCAGGCAGTACATTTAGTTTTATTCTGACGCTGGATGCCCGAAGGGCCTGCTTAGGCTTTATAAATGTTCTTCCCACATAACTGTTTTTAACAAAAGCCATACCGAAAGGTATACCGGATTCCAGGGCATATCCCAAAGCGGCGGCATTTCCGGAATCGGGAACTCCGACTACCACATCGGCATCTACCGGATGGGTCTGTGCAAGAATTCTTCCTGCCATTATTCTGGAACTATACACACTGACTCCGTCAAAATGAGTATCGGGACGGGCAAAATATATGTACTCGAAGATACATCTTGCCTGCTTTTTATTTTCATGGGACATGTAGGAATGTACTCCGTCTTTATCAATCATTACTACTTCTCCCGGAAGTACGTCCCTGACAAATTCCGCATCCACAGCATTTAAGGCAGCGGTTTCAGATGACAGGATATATGAACTTCCTTTTTTCCCGATACATAAAGGATGAAATCCATAGGGATCTCTGGCACCTATCAGCTTTCTCGGGCTCATAAGAACCAAAGAATAGGCTCCTTCCAATTTCTGAACAGCCTTTGTGACAGCTTCTTCAACAGACTTGGATTTTAATCTTTCCCGTGCTATATGGTAAGCTATAATTTCGGCATCAACCGTTGTCTGAAATATAGCACCGGTTTGCTCCAATTCTTCCCGCAACTTATCGGTGTTAATGATGCTTCCGTTATGGGCAATACACAGAGTACCTTTTACATAATTAAGTACCAGCGGTTGGGTATTATGAATGCTGTTTTCACCGCTTCTTGCATATCTGACATGACCTACCGCGATATTCCCCTTTAAATTCTCCATGTTTTCTTCGGTACATACCTCATTGATTAAGCCCATGCCCTTACAGGACATTACTTTACCCTTAGGCCCGTTGGTATCGCTTACGGCTATTCCACAGCTTTCCTGTCCCCTGTGTTGCAGAGCAAAAAGCCCATAATACATGGTGGATACTACATCATTACCATCAGTGTCATAAACCCCAAAGACCCCGCATTCCTCATGAAGCTCTCCATTTGAATTCCCGTAGTTCATGATCATATGCTTTCATCCTTTCTTAGCTAACATAAAAGTTTATTTAATTGGATTACTCCAGATCAAACACTCTCCTTGCCACATTTTCCGCTGCATGCCCATTATCAAGGCTACAGAACTTCTCATAAAATTCATCATATTTTTCTTTATATCTTGCGGATATCACATCTATATTCTTTATCGCCTCCACCACTTCTTCATCGGTAAACAATAAAGGCCCAGGGACATCCTTTTCAATATCCAGATAAAAGCCCCTAAGCATGTCCCTATACTTTTCAAGGTCATAGGTATAAAACAGGATCGAACGCTTCAAATTCGCATAATCAAAGAATACCGACGAATAATCCGTAATAAGGATATCGGAAATCAGGTAAAGCTCAGTAATATCATCATAGCTGCTTACATTTATAACAAAATCTTCAAGACCTGTTACATCCAGCTTATCAGCTATATAATAATGGGTTCGAAGTAAAATTACATAATCGTTTCCAAGCTCTTTTCTTAGCAGCCTGAGATTGAGCTTCAGACTAAACTTATATTCCCCTTTGCCGTAATATTCATCGTCCCTCCAAGTGGGAGCATAAAGAATGGTTTTTTTCCCTTCCGGTATACGAAGCTTTCTTTTTATATCTGCCGCAATCCTTTCTTTCTCCGGATGGTACATCAAATCATTTCTCGGATATCCGTATTCAAGTATTTCTTTGTCGTATAAAAAGGCACTCCTGAATACTTCGGAAGAAAATTTATTGGCCGAAACCAGATAATCCCACAATCTTGAATGTTTATAAAACTGGGCCTTGTATAAAGGGGAAGCGGTCATAACTTCCTCCTGGTCAAATACCAGTCTTTTTAAGGGAGTTCCGTGCCAGGTCTGCAAAAATACATTGCCTTTTCTTTTTACAACCCAGTCCGGTTGACGTACATTAAAGACATAATACTTACATCTGGCCAAATAATATGCATACCGGATACTGAATCTCCTTACCTTTATCGGCTTATACGGTATTTTGGTCCTCTTGTTTATTACCCAAATGAATTTGAATTTTTCCGGGTAATTCTTACACAAATACTCATATATATATTTGGGGCTGTCGGAATAGCTTTTTCCAAAAAAGCTTTCACATATCACCCAGTTATCCTTAACAGGTAATTTTACAAAATAATGCTCATAGAGGTAACAGGCTAAAACTCTCCATCTCTTTCTGATTTTTAGCAGCTTCTTTATGCCAAGATTAAAATTTACCCTAATTTTAAGCTTATTAAGGCTGCCGGTTAAAATATCTTTGACAATTTTCTTTTCGTAACCCTTAAAATATCCGATTACGGACGGTTCTACCTCTTGCATTGCCTCATGCAGCAGCTTAAAACGTTCCGTCCTCCAGAGCTCATCCTTATCTCTGGCTATATTTCTGGCAAATGTTTTTGCAAATGCACTGATAAATTTGTAATCAAGGATTCTGCATAGGACAGAATTGCCTCTTGCCAGTTTTCTTGCCAACAAATAGCTTTCCATATATTCTTCGAATCTGTCGTCGGTCTTAATTTGCGACAGAGCAGGATAATGTATGGGGTCATTATGATATCGTTTTACATATACGGCTTCCTCCGCCATGGAGAAGGATTTGGCCATAATTAACATCCGAATCATGAAGCCAAGGTCATAAAAGAATATAAACTTCTCATTAAACCGAAGTCCGTTACTTTCGACAAAACTGCGGCGAACCAGCACTCCGGTTAAAGTTACGTTCATAAAGCCTTTTCGTGATAAGAGCAGATTATAGTATGCCTCTGTCATCTGTCTTAATCTTTCCCGGTCTAGGCCGGGATATTGAGAGATTATTTCCTGTTCAACTTTTTCCTTTTTATAATTCTCAGGTTCTTCTTTGTCTTCGTCATTGTTTATTACATTGCTCTCATCGTTATGTCCCTCTACGTAAGCCAGATAAACCATACGCTTATTCCATGTGGTATTCCTTCTGCCGTAGACAAAATCAGCCTGCTGTTCTTCTGCTTCTTTAAGCAGATACGGTAATGTACCGTTTAAAATATAATCATCACTGTCAAGAAAATAAATATATTCTCCCTCTGCCGCATCAATACCCGCATTTTTGGCAGCGGCAGCACCGCAGTACCCTTTAAGCATCCTGGCTTTTTCTTCACTGCCGAACTTGCGGTCTTTTATTTCTTCTTTATTTAACTTAACAGTTTTTATATTTAAATCCGAATATTTTTCAAGAATTTCACTTATATCCTCAGTAACATGATCCAATACCAGTACCGTCTCAAAATCAGTAATTCCCTGATCTCTTATACTCGCAAGGCAATCTTCCAGAAAGTGTTTGCCTCTGTGAAACGGAACTATGATACTTAACTTCATACATACACCATTCTTTCTTAGAGTCCTGTTCTATTTGTCTTTATGTAAAATCAAATTAATTAAACTATTCATTGCTTTATCGTAGATCTTTTTAACAATAGGAAGAGAATATATGTAACTAATAAGTGCGGTCATAATTACAGAATAAATCAGATATAAATACGGTTCATTATTTAGTATCTTAAGTTTTTCCAAAAGCGGTATCGTAAACAGGTGAAGGACATATACTGTCATTGTATTTTGTCCGATATTCGTTAAAAAGATTTTTTGGTTGCCTGTTAAATATATCAGCGCAAATATCATAATCAAAGCCACGACATAAATCAATACCCTGATTATCATATGTTCAATATCGGCATCTTCCGGATATGGACTTCTTAAATACAGATCCTCCACATCAAACATTTTACTCTTTGCCAAAACTGCCGATAATACCCCGGTGCCTATGAAAACAGCAAATCCGGCTATCCTGGGGATACGCTTAACTTCTTCAATATGTTCCTTTTTTATATAATATCCCAGCAAGAAAAATGGAAGAAAACAGACTACCCTTCCAAGGGCCATGTATGTAGAGAATTCTTTAGAAAATCCGCTTAATATACCCACCAGAAAGCTGAGCGGAAGTATAAACCGTATTTTAATCAAATCTTTCAGGAAGAATTTCCACAGAAATAATGCCAGCAAATACCAAAGCCCCCATAAAGGCCTGAAAAATCTGAAACCGAAATAATCTTCCCTAAGTACCAGCATTTTAAAGATATAATTGCATACATTCAATATCAGATATGGCATAAGGATAGTTTCAAATGCCTGATTTCTTGCTTTCTCCGGATCTTTTGAAAAATATCCCGAAATAAACGCCATTGCAGGCATATGAAAACAGAAAATAAAGTAATATATAGTTTTAATAACATCATTACGAAATATTAATGATGTCAGCAAATGTCCCCATACAACCAGGATTATTAAAAACGCCCTCATATTGTCAAACAAATAATATCTGTTATCATTCGAATGTTCAGGCATTGTTCCACTCCCAGATAATTTATTTTTATAAGTACCGCCGGTAACAAATCTGATTTTAACAGAGTTATGTCGTGGATGCAATAAAAATCTGTAAAGGAATACCTGCCGTAATTTTAACGCATATACGGACTTAACTTCGCATATGACAGCGTAAAATTACGGCAGGTTCCCAAATTCTTATTATATTTCGGAAAGTTATTTATGTCTGCATACAGAAATTCTATTTTATATTTATATTTTGAAATATAAATATTAAATTTTATTCCTGATGTTCTTAGTGCAAATTAATGCAATCTTTTTCTCTCTACATTACAAGCAGAATTTCGTTTTCATCCTCAAGCATGGTTTCGGGAATATAGTTATCATTAAGCTTATTGCCGTTTAAGTAGAATTCCTTATAACCGCTTTCGGCACCGAATTCATTTTTAACTTTGATGTGCAGCTTTTTGCCGCGGAATAATTTATCTATGGTAAGTTCCTTCCATTCACAGGGAATACTTGGTGCAATTCTTATTCCGTCAAGGTCCGGTCTTATACCCAATATACCCTCTACCGATCCTACCATAACCGTGGAAGCGGTTCCTGTAAGCCAGTGAACATGGGCTCTTCCTTCAAAAGGACTTTCCACACTTTCGATAAACTGTCCGTGTACATAAGGTTCCATTACCCTTATTTCTGCCTTGTCGTTCATGGCTGCCGGACAAGCTTTTAAGAAGTATTCGAAAGCCCTATTGCCGTGTCCCATGAGTGCTTCGGCAAGAATCAGCCATCCCTGAGGCTGTGAGAAGATACCTCCGTTTTCCTTAGTGGAAGGATTAAATAGTATCGCCAACGCCCCGTCAAAAGCATGGTCTTTATATGAAGGTGCCATAACTCTTGCACCGTACTTGGTGTTCAGTTCCCTGTACACACTGTCCAGGGCTTTTTCTGCCTGCTCTTTTGTGGCAAGGCCGCTGATAACGGCCCAGGACTGAGGATTTAACCACATGCTGGCTTCGGGGTCCTTTTTGGAACCGATTACCTGGCCGTCTTCCTTAAATCCGCGGATAAAGCGGTCATCTTCCCAGCAATTTTCATTGATGGTATCTTTAAGTTCTTTTTGCACTTTGTCTATATAAGCTATGTAATCCAGGTCGTTCTTATCTGCGGCAAATTTGCGGATAATTGACATGGCATAATAAAGCTGCAGAGCTACAAAGGTCGATTCACCCTTCTTTCCAAGACGCAAACAGTCGTTCCAGTCCGCATAAAGACCTGCCGGCATCTTGTGGGTACTGAGCCTTTCCATGGAAAAGTTTATGGCTCTCTTTAAATGATCATAAACCGTTCCTTCGTCTTTGTTCGCATAAGGAATAACTTCGTCTAAGAATGCCTTATCTCCGGTTTCGGCCATGTATTTATAAACCGTAGGGAACAGCCAAAGGGCATCGTCTGCCCTGTATGCCGGATGGCCTGTAGCCTGTACATAGGAAAAATCATCGGGAGTGTCCTCATGACCGGGATTATGGTCAAACTTAACCAAAGGCAATCCGCCGCCGTTGTCAACCTGCGCAGAAAGCATAAACCTTATTTTCTCTTTTGCCATAGCCGGATCTAGATGGATAATTCCCTGAATGTCCTGAACGGTATCCCTGTAACCGTAACCGTTTCTTAGTCCGCAGTAAATAAAGGATGCCGCTCTGGACCAGATAAATGTTATAAAGCATTGGTAAGCATTCCAGGTATTAATCATTACATTAAATTCCTTGCTGGGGGTATTGACCTGGAAATTAGCCAGCTTACCGTGCCAGTAGCTCTTAAGTTCATCAAGCTCTTTATCAACTATGCTTAAATCTGAATAACTGTCCAGTATTTTGGCAGAATCTTTATCATTCTTTTGTCCCAGGAAGAATGCAAACTCCTTGGTTTCTCCGGGCTGTAATTCAAACTTGGTATGTAATGCTCCGCAGGCATTAGAGTTATAGTTTAATACATTATCGCATTTTCCTCTCTCTACGGCTACGGGATTATGATAACTTCTATACCTTCCTATAAATGATGTTTTGTCTCCGTTATATGATTCGACATTTGCCCCCACTATGCCAAAGAAACGTTCTTTATAATTGGTTCCTTCCTCATTCTTACCTGTATTTTCGTTTACGGTCTGAAGTATCTTATTCCCCTTAAAGTATGTTCTGGTTATGAAGAGGGTATATTGCAGGTTAACCTGGTCATTTTCATAGAAGCTTTCGTTGGTAAACTCGACAAAACCAAATGCGGACAGTTTTCTTGGCCTGTCACTGTTGTTTGTCACTTTAACCCGCCATACTTCATAGGTTTTGTTTAAAGGAACATAATACAGGACCTCGGACGTAATGTCTTTATACCGTCCTTTAATAATTGTGTAGGCAGTTCCGTGGCGGCACTCTCCCTGATACTCTGCGTATCCGTCACCTAAAGGCTTTCCTACCGGCTGCCAGGAAGCGGACCAATAGTCATTGTCTTCATCATCCCGAAGGTAAACGTATCTTCCCGGCTTGTCCTCCTGGTTGAATATGTAGCGGATAATACGGCCGTTTGCTCCGCTTTTTACGAAACTGTAGCCACCTGCATTGTTTGAAATAATGGCTCCGTATTCGGGTGACCCTAAATAGTTCGCCCAAGGTGCGGGAGTGTCGGGCCTGGTTATGACATATTCCTTGTTTTGCTCATCAAAATATCCGTAATTCATCTGTCCCCTCCTTAATAATTACTTACTCCCTTATATTTATTAAATAGAACTCCAATTTTAACCGACACTTACAATAAATAGTACAATTATAGTTGTTTATAGAACAATGGGCTTATTTATACTTTATTTGTTATTTTATATCCTTACATTATCGGTCGGCCCTGGCAAGAAGGTTTTTTAGCTCGTCCACGGTAAATATATAGTGTTTATTACAAAAATGGCAATTAACTTCAATCGGTTCATTGTCATCAATCATTTCCTGAATTTCCTTTTTCCCTACGGATACAACGGCACTTTCCACCCGTTCCTTACTGCAATTGCATTCAAATGCAACCGGATATTTCTCCATTATTTCCATATCCATATCCCCAAGAAGATGCTCTAATATCATTTCCGGAGTCATGCCCTTGTCAAGAAGCCCCGTAATTCCTTCCAATCGTCCAATTCTTTCTTCCAGTTTAACGATAACTTCTTCTTCCGCCTGAGGTAAAAGCTGCAGTATAAAACCTCCCGCATGGCGAACCGTATTATCCTTATTCATCAGTACTCCAAGAGCTACAGATGACGGTACCTGCTCACTGGATGCAAAATAATATGTCAGGTCTTCTGCTATTTCGCCGGAAATCAGCTCAATCTGGCCGACGTAAGGCTCTTTTAAGCCCAGGTCTTTTATAACCGTAAGCATTCCTGCTCCTATGGCTCCCGCTACATCAAATTTTCCGTATTGGTTTGCCGGCAAGATAACATTAGGATTATGGACATATCCTTTGACAGCCCCTTTTGAGTTTGCGGTTACGATTATTCCGCCTATAGGACCGCTACCTTTTATCTGAAGGGTTAAAATATCCTTCTCACCCTTCATCATAACTCCCATCATTGTTCCGGCTGTAAGTAATCTTCCCAAAGCCGCCGTAGCCACAGGACTGGTATTATGAATGGTTCTTGCGTATTCCACCAAATCTCTGGTAGTTGCCGCAAATGCACGAATCTGATTGTTTGCTGCAGTAGCTCTTACAATATAGTCTGTCATAATCTTTTTCCTTTCTATTACTTCCGTTATGTGTTTTATGATTTCTTTGCTTTTTCCTGTTACTTAATTTGAAATTGGCTTATCAGATGAATGTTCTGTTCTTTTATTGATTTAAGCTGAGTCTGGTGACATTAGAAGGTTCCTAAAATACTATTTATGTTTTATTATGAAATTAACTTATTTGATATTACCTTGTTTCATATAATTATATGCATTACCTTCTGATTTAACTCACCTGTAGCTTATTATTTATACCATATTATAAAGCTCTTTTAAAAAATTTTTCAATTATATTAATTGAATAAATAACAAATAATCAATAAACATATATCATACTTCAACATTGGGCCGTTTAATCGATTCTTTTCTTCAGATATACAATTTATTTTCATGATATCTTTCTTTGGCGACAATGTAAATCCTTTCACTGTCCGGCCTGGGTTTTTGATCGGTCAATTCGTGATATACCCCGATTACATCCAGGTTGGCTTCATCAAGCAGTTTAAGTATGATTTCCGGATCATAAGTCCTTCTTGTATGAGTTTCCTGATGTTTACGGTATAAAGAATTCTCCTGCTTTAAAAATAAAGTCAAATTAACTTCGTTTATCATTTCATCGGGATAATAGCTGTTCTCCCAAATAAAACAGCCTTTTTCATGTTCGATATAGACGGTTTTATCAGCCAATACCTGTTCATAAAGGTATCTGGTATCCATATCAAATATAAACAGGCCGCCGGAATCAAGATAATTGCTTACCAAGTTAAAGACTTTGCTAAGATCCTCTGTTGTAAGCAGATAATTTAACGTGTCGCAGACACAGAATACGGCAGAAACTGTTCCGTAAAGTTCAAACTCCCTCATATCCTGGCAAAGATAAAGAATACCGTCATCTTTTCCGTCGCTTCTTTGCCTGGCCACGGAAAGCATATCTTCGGATATATCAATCCCTATCATATCATAGCCTTTTTGAGCCATCTTTCTTGTCATGGTCCCGGTACCACAGCCCAGTTCCAATACAATCCCTTTATTAATTCCATGACGCTTTAATATTTTTTCTATGTAATCAGCCCACTTGTCATAAGGGATGTCTTCCATCAGTATATCGTAAACCGAGGCAAAGTCAGTATAGTTGTCCATTTTACGGCTCCTCTCTTTTTAGCTTGTCCCTTTACTTTAATTGAATTTCCGACATCAATTATAGCATTAACCGCAATATAAATCTATGATTATTGAAATACGGTTCTTCGCTCATATAAAACTTTAGCGTAAAATTAAGTGTATGACGTTTTATCATAATAAAATACCTCCTAAGCAGATTTGGGCATATGTTTTCCTGCTTAAGAGGTATGAAATCTTTCATATTGAGTGTGCGCTGATTTTAGTTACGGCCAAATTGTTTCAATATATCCGACAAATGGTTGCCATATTTATTTAAAAGTTCAGAAATATATTTAAACATAGTGTCTTTGAAATCCGATAGCTTATCAGGATTTTTAAAAAGCTCCTCAGTTAGTTTCATCCATTCGTCCAGTTTTGTTTTCAAAGACTCTTTATCATTTTTACTTTCCTTTTTATCATTACTCTTGCTCTTTTCGAGGACAATAATTTTAACCGGTTCGGTTTGTGCCGGCATGCTCTCGTTTACTTTGTCATATATAACAACAAGATTGGAATTTACCGGTTTACCGCTGTACTTTTTCCCGTCCATATAGATGATTTCCGTAGTGCTGCCGATTTTTAATTTAAGGCTTTTATCTGCACTGATAAGTTTATTGTCAAAGAAATCGGCTTTTACCTTGTAGTCCGGCCTTTCAATATTCAAAACCACAGCTTCATATTGAGGAGGATATATCATAATCCTGAATACCTTGGCATCATAATATCCCGTTACTACCGATCCTACTTCAATTTTTTCGTTATTAGTCAGATAGGTATCCGCTGTTATTGTAAATTGGGCTTCCAGGCCGTCCTTATCTATTAAAGTTAACCTTGTCTTATTTCTATCATCTTTCAGTGTTTCAATTTCCGTGACCGTTCCCTTAAAGGAACCGAAATACGAATTCTTATCCTCATCGGGAATTATAGGGTCCGATAAGACTACAATTTTATCGGGCGTTGTCTGTGCCGGGATACTCTTTGTGGAAGAACGGTAAAACACAGCCAGTTTGCGGTTAGCCAGATCATCCTTAAACTCTTTTCCGTCCTTTGTTACAATTTTTGTGTCCTTGTCCATCATTAATTTTAAAGTATTATCCGCACTGACCAAATTCTTGTAAAACAAATCAACCTTTATATTTTGTCCTTCGTTTGATACCCAAACCGCTATGGCCACGTATTGCGGCGGATAAATCATAATCATCATGGCATTGGCATCATAATATCCGGTTACTTTTGAACCTATAAAAATTTCTTCGTCATTTATAAAGCAGGTCTCTTTATTTATTACAAGGTATGCTTCACTGTCTTTTCCGGTTTCCAAAAGAACATATGAAACATCTTCGTCGGTTTCGGATTTCTTTATTTCTTTAACCGTACCGGAAACCGTATTAAAACTTGCCTTATTATCGGAATCTTTTTCGGCTGCAAAAGCATATACAGTTGCCGATAATACAATTATAACCGCCATCATTAATGATATAACCTTTTTCATATACTACCTCCTGTTGCCAAAGTTTTTAATTTTATCCTTCATACAATAGACGAGATAAATATGAAAAAGTTTCATTTTTACATACAATTACTGTATAATTAATTAAAAAATTTATAAATGTATCTTTAAAGTAAAAATAATCACATAGTATATATTTTCTTTACAAATCTAAAATAGTAAATTAGCAAATTACACATAGCAAAAAAAATGCTCTCAATATAATTACTATATTGAGAGCCTAAATGTATCCATTTTGAATACTTTATTATTCAACCATCTTGTCAAACATATCTTTCAAAGAAGGATATAACTGCTTGAATATCTCATACTTTTTGTTATAGCGTTCAACAATCTCAGGGTCCTGTTCTGTTGTATCAATTACCTTGATAAGCTTTTCTGTAGCTTCCTCTACGCTTGAATATTTACCGCAGCCTACCGCTGCCAAAATAGCTGCACCGAAAGCAGGGCCTTCTTCGGAATTAATCTTGTCGACTTTAACATTCAGAACATTGGCTACAATCTTACACCACAGAGGGCTCTTTGCACCGCCGCCGTTAATTCTGGTTCTTTCAATCTTAACACCCAGAGACTTGGCAATTTCAAACGAATCTCTAAGCGCAAAGGCTACGCCTTCCAGTACAGCCTGTGTCATATCGGCACGGGTTGTATCCATGGTCATTCCTATAAATGTACCTCTTGCATTTGGATTGTTGTGAGGTGTTCTTTCGCCCATAAGGTAAGGCAGGAAGAATACGTTGTTCTCGCCAAGTTTTGTAATATTCTTTTGCTCTCCAGCATAATCCTTGGTTCCGATTATCTCGTCCATCCACCACTTGTTGCAGGCTGCTGCTGAAAGCATAACTCCCATGAAATGATACTTACCGTCGGCATGGCAGAAGGCATGAAGGGCATTCTTGTCATCCACGGCAAATTCCTGTGAAGATATAAATACTACGCCGGAAGTACCGAGAGAAATATTGCATTTTCCTGCTCCTACGGTTCCGGTACCGACTGCTGCAACCGCCTGGTCACCACCGCCTGCTATAACCTTGACCCTTTCAGGAAGGCCGGTTTCTTCTGCAGCTTTCTTGGTTAAGGTACCGACTACCTGATAAGATTCATGAATTTTTGCCATCTGCTCTTCTTTTAATCCGCAGATATCAAGCATTTCTTTAGACCAGCGTTTATTCTTAACATCAAACAGTAACATTCCTGAAGCATCGGAAACGTCCGTACAATGTACTCCGGAAAGTTTGTATGCTAAATAATCTTTAGGCAACATAACCTTCTTAATCTTAGCGAAATTGTCAGGTTCATGCTTCCTTACCCACAGTAATTTAGGGGCGGTAAAACCGGTAAGAGCCATATTGGCTGTATATGAAGAAATTTTTTCTCTGCCTATCTCAAAGTTTAAATAATCACATTCTGCCTGGGTACGACCGTCATTCCACAGTATGGCAGGGCGAATAACATTGTCGTTCTCGTCCAAAATAACCATACCATGCATCTGTCCGCTAAAGCTGATGCCTTCGATCTCATCCTTATTGCAATCTTTGGTAAGTTCCTTAATTCCGTCTACAAAAGCACTGTACCAATCCTCCGGATTCTGCTCGGACCAGCCCGGTTTAGGGAAATATAAAGGATATTCCCTTGTTACTATACTTTTAATGTTTCCTTCTTCATCCATAAGTAACATCTTTACGGAGGATGTACCTAAATCAACACCGATATAAAGCATTCGAATACTTCTCCTTTCATTATTTGAATTTGATACCCGGCAGTTTCTTACGTACTATTCTTAATACGCATGACTTTGGGTTTTATTTGTAAACATTTGCTTGTTAATTGATTAAACTATATCTATTTAAACTATATCAACCCTGCTATTTAATGTCAAGATTCAATCAGCGCCTTATATAAATATCTCTTTCCAAATATGATATTCTATGATAGGATGATATAGAAACAAAACGAAAAGGTGAAAATTATGGTAACAGGGAGTAAAGAGCTAATAAGAGATATAAATACACAACTGGTACTGGAAACCATTATAAATCATGCTGCTATTTCCAGAGCCGCCACAGCAAAGCACCTGGGGTTAACCAAAGCCACCGTTTCGGCCATTGTTCAGGATCTGATCAACCGTAAACTGGTTATTGAAATCGGCAGCGACGATACAAGCCTTGGCAGAAAACCAATTCTTCTTAGTTTGAATAAGAAAGCCGGTTTTGTTATTTCCATAGATTTGGGAGTAGAAACTATTACTGCTTTAGTTACCGATTTGGCGGGGGAAGATTGTATTCTTAAGCAGATCAAAACTCCGAAAAATACTTATAATATTGTTGATGAGATTGTAAAACTAATAGAATCGATGAAACTACCCGCCGATACCCCTTACGGGCTGGTAGGAATAACACTGGGCATACATGGTGTAACCGTCAACAATGAAGTATCCTTTGCCCCTTATTATAATTTATCCGGTTTAGATATTGCCGGAAGTCTGGGACAACATTTTGGTGTTCCGGTATATCTTGAAAATGAAGCCAACTTGTCGGTAATAGGCGAAAAAACCTTTCAATACGATTATCCCAATATCGCCAATATAAGTGTTCATTCCGGCATCGGGCTGGGCATTATCATAAACGACCGGTTATATACCGGTTACAGCGGCCGGGCAGGAGAATTTGGTCACACTATTGTTGAAATAGACGGCAGAGAGTGTCCCTGCGGCAACCACGGCTGTTTGGAGCAATACGTGTCCGAGCGGGTACTTTTAAATGAATTTGCCAAGCTCAAAGGGTTAGAAGAAGCTGATTTTAATTTTTACCGGAAAATGTATGAAAATAATGACCCGGATGCCTTGCAGATAATGGAGCAATTTATAAAATATATGTCAGTATGTATAAACAATGTCCTTAATGCTTATAATCCTGAAATAGTTATCATAAACAGCACATTTACGATCCATTTTCCGCAGGTTTTGGAGAAAATTGAAAATACTCTAAAAAGCAAGATGAACAGTTATATAAAAATTGTTCCGTCAGTGCTACAGGATACTTCAATTCTGCTTGGCGGTGCCTGCGTGGCTATAAAGAACTTTCTTGGAATTAACAATCTTAAGCTTAATAATGCAAAATATCAATCACCTTTCTGATGATAAAATATATGTCTATCAGGTTATGTATGCAAACAATTATGGACTTGCGTCTAATCAGATGCAAGTCCATTTAGACATTTTACACCCAACTATTACATAATTTAATATAATGGATATGATTGTAAATATCAATATAAATTAAATATGGAGATACTTTTATGGTCGATTTGATTCCTTATCGCATCGATTATTTGTCATCTCAGCTAAAACAACCGAAGCTGTCGTTTTTTGATGATAGTAATAGTGAGTATAGTATGCTATTGGATTAATTGAAATCACATAAATAAATGACTTGTGTCCAATCAGACACAAGCCATTTATTTTGATAACGGGCAGCTTTTATACCCAATAAAAGGATGGCAATGTAGTATTTATTTTTATATTGTTTTAATCGAATAAAGATGAATCAATTATCATACTTAAAAATTAATTATAATCTCCTTCTACCGAAGCACTAACTGTTTCGCTTATACCGTTTCTTACTACTGTAGCTGTAACACTAAAGCGGTATCTGTAACCTTGTATTGCAGAATGTGAAGCAGAAAACATCAATATACTGGAATTAGAACTTGCAGTCCATGTTTTTACATGTGACCATCCTGCCGGTATTAATCTTTCAAGCTTAAAGGTTGCACTTATACTTGTTGTTCCTATAAAAGCGTTAATGTCCCCGTGACAGTTAGCCTTTCCATCCT
>CAZIHC010000010.1:0-20410 GCA_964538605.1 uncultured Herbinix sp.
TTATTCCTGCTTCGGATACTTTTTTAATTCCGGCAAGCTGATTTGCTATTAAAATTTCTGCTGCCTGCCTGCCCTCATATCGTCTGCCTTTATAAACGATGCTTTCACATATTTTAGCCTGTATTTCAGGATCAACAGCGTTGACCGTGACGGTTAAAGTATCAATGCCTGTTTTAATAATCTCGTCGGCATAATCGGGCAGTAAAAGCCCGTTGGTGCTCATGCATTTTATCATGTCAGGAAACTCATCTTTAATCATCCGAAAGGTCTGAAGGGCGTAAGGGGTTGCCAGGGTATCCCCAGGTCCTGCAATCCCGGCTACCGTAATATCAGGACAAATTTCCAGAGCCTTACGAAGAACATTTAATGCTTCTTTCGGGGAAATTACCTCCCTTGCCACAGCCGGCCGGTTCTCTGTATTGTTTAAATCCTGACGGCAGAAATTGCATCTGATATTACAGCCCGGAGAAACAGGCAGATGTATACGGCCTTTATTGTTTTTTGCTCCCAAGGCAAAGCAAGGATGAAGATTTTTTAATCTTTCTAAAGTTACTGCCATCTGATACTCCTTTTTGATCCTTATTCCTTGTTTTATAATTTTTACTAATTTATCTTTTTCCTGATTTTAACTAATAATTTAATGTTCCAAGTCATTAATCCATAATCTTAGGCTTTTTGCTTAACGTTTGCTTTGCTTTATTCTTTTTAATTTTTTTATCTGATTTAATTTGAATTATGATAATATCTTTAGGTACCGCAGCGATAATACAAAGCAGAATATTCATAGATTTTTACCCTATGTTTTTTGGCCTTATACTTATCTTGTTTTCACTTGATTTATAAGTGTAATTTCATCAGGTTTAAAATCAGCCTTCTAATTCTTTTCTTGATTCCGTATTCCGCCTTAATATCGGTTACCTATACATAATCTTCCGGCAAGTTTCCGGCCTGAATCCACTCTATTATGTCATCCACTTCTCCTGTAGCTTCAAAAACCCGTATGCCCTTGCTTATCATATATCCGGCCGCCGTTTCGCCTATTTTTAGCACAAATACGGCATCGCAGTCTTTCAGCACTTCATAAAGATGCTCAAACCTTCCCTCACAATGGCCTGCGCATCTGGCAAAGCTTTTGCGGGTCTCCACAAAGCGGGCCTCTGTGTCAATATCATATATCTGCCAGTACCTGGCCGATCCGAAATGCTGATCAATAACACCGCATATGCTGGCAAATCCTACCCGGTAGCTCATGTAACCACCTCATTATGCGTAAACTTAAAAACTAACTACTTTACAACCCACTGTTTGAAGATTAAGCTTTCATTTTCTATCTGTTATGTGAAATTACACATAAAGCTATTTTATGCTTAAAAAGAACATACCTCAGTCATCTTTATTTACATCACTTATTTAGAATGAGAATATCTTTTATGCATAAGTAGAAAGAACCATCATATAAATATCCTCTATTACTCTTAGCCCGCCCGAAAATCCGGCATAATTGGTGGTCATGACCAGGCGGTATGGGGTAGGTACGGCTGCCGAAAGAAAATCATATCCTTTTTCTTTTGCCAGCTCCCTGTCCCAGCCGGAACCTATGATAAGGCCTCTGCCCTTATGCCGGATACTCCTTAGGATTTCCTGTGCCTTTCCTCCGTCGGGTTCAAAATAAATCGGAATTTCCCTCTTTTCGCTGGTACTCTTTAAATCATTGCGGATTAGATCCTGATATTTTTCCGGTGTGCCGTCGGTGACAAACTGCTCTTTCGGTATTATTCCTACCTCATGAAGCAAAAATTTGGAAAGTCCAACCACATATCCTGCGTCATGAAGTATATGTACATGATTTGGAAGCCCGTATCTGAATTCCAGAAGGAATGTGGCTAAATTATCAATTTCCTGATAATATGCTTCCGACTGGTGCTTTATAAAAGTCCTGGCTTTATTTTCGTCTACTTGAGCCCCTTGATTAATCGCAAACTCCAGTACCTGGTTTAAGAATTTTTCCGTTTCGTTGGCTCCGACAGGAACATGAGGAAACCATGTGTAATCCTGCCCGTATTTTAATTTTAAGTGGTCCGCTATGGGCTTTCCGTACCACGGAGACACAAGGATATTAAAGTTGGCTTTCGGAATCCTTTGCCATTCCTTTACCCCTCCCGATTCAGGACCGAACAGGACATTTGCCTTAAGTCCGATACCTGCAAGGAGCCTCTTGTATTCAGCCAGATTGCCCTTCCAGAACGGGTCCTGATAGGGTATGGATGCAAACAGATTAACCGTATTTTTTTCTGATCTTGGCACATTATCCTCTATAAAGAGATCAACATACTGGTCTATAATGGCCTTTACCACGAGACTGTGGGATTCATAGTTGGTTGCTTTAAAGCCTGCGGTTTCAACCGACACTATAGGTTTTCCCTGTCCGGCAAACTCTGCTACCAGACTGTCTACATCGTCGCCTACTATACCTGCCGTACATCCGGTCAAAACCACCTGCAAATCCGTATTAAGTACCTTGTATGTATTTTCAATTATCTGCCTGAGTCTGTTTATCCCGCCGAATACTACTTCCTTTTCCGAAAAATTTGTACAGGGAGATGTAGTCCCCCCGGCATAACCGGTCGACCGTTCAAAAAATCCAGCTATCATTTCCCCGCATCCGGGACCGGAGTGAAGTATCGGTACGGCTCTTGGGATTGCCACTACCGTTTGCATAGCCCCTATGGCGCAGGTCAGTCTGGTCTGTTCGATTATTCCGCCAGATAAGCTCATATCCCGGTTCCTCCTTTCAGGAAATAGTAAGTCGGCTGTTTTAACCACCATTCGGTATAGGGATTTATGGCATGTTTTTCGAGGTTTTTTACAAACTCATCATTTTCTATTACTTCCAGTAACCGCTCTCCGTAATTAACCAGGCCTTCATAACCCATAGAATAATGTTCATCTCCCACCAAAAGTGACGGTATTCCAAGCTTAGCACCCCAAAGGGTCATTCCTCCGTGCCTTGCCAAAAGCACATCGGGCCTGATACGGTTTAGGGCATTTACAAGTTCAAATTCCTGCCTGTTACATACGTTAAAGTTAGGCACGTTTCCGTAATCGTTTACTCCCATGGCTAGCTGGTCATTTTCTTCTCTTTTGTTGTCATAAATGGGATCATGGTGGAAAATGGCGGCACCGGTTGTTTCCAACCCCAGTTCCTTAAGTACCATCAAAAGTCCGTGCCCGTGGGCGGCTCCGGCTGTCACATATGCCCTTTTTCCTCTCAGCTTTTCTCTTAGGGCTTCTATTTTTGGCAAATACTCTTTTTTCTTTTCCTCAATAATTTTTTCCGCTATATCTTCTTTTCCCAGCACCTTTCCTAAGGCCTTAAACCACCGGTCGGTTTGGGCAATCCCGTAAGGAGGTGCCGCAGGTACCTCGGGAACCCCAAATTCCTGCTCCAGTACCGCTCCTAGATAACTTCCCAGGGTCTGACAGGCCTGGACGGTTGCCGCCGCCTCGCTGGAATATTTAAGGCCATCTACCGTTGAATAGGGTGTAATATAATTAGGCTTTGCCCCGAATGGCTCAAACCAATCGGCAAACACGTCGCTTCCCCAGAAATTTATAACGTTGATCATATCCTGACGGCGTCTGCGGGGCTTTTTGATAAGCTTTCTTGCAATACTGTGATAGGCCGCATCAAAACCTGTAGTCCAGACTTTTGACCGAAAGCCCTCACAGAAAATAGCCACTACCGGAATCCCCAGTTCCTCTTCCGCCTCGTTGCAGACGCTTTCCACATCATCTCCGATAATTCCGGCGGCACAAGTAGTAAGTACAAATATGGCATTGGCCTTGGTACGGTTATAAACATCTCGGATGGCTGCAGCCAGTTTTATATTTCCTCCGTAAACCGTGTCCTTTTCCTGCAAATTTGTGGAAAATATGCGGCGGGGCGTGGGTTTTTCTATACCTCTTAAGGGGGAATTTACCCTGTATGTGAAAGCAAATTCATGTAAACAGGATGAGCATCCTACGGGTCCGTGGCTGATTACCGCCGCATCCTGAATAAGTATGGTCATACAGGCGGCTTTTGAGGTCGCACAGCCCATACACTGGCTGAATGAACGGTCCTTATCCTTTAGGCCGCTTTTTCCGGCTTCAACCAATTCTTTTGCATCTCCGTGATATCCGGTTATTGAATTTATTCGGATTTCTCTTATCTGAACCTCCGGAAGAGTTAAATTTATATTTGGCAATCCTCCATTTAATTAAGTTTAGACATTACACCCTTATCCGGGCTTCTTCTATGGCTGAAAACAGATCGCAAATAAGATCTTCGTAATTTTCTATACCCACAGACAAACGTATCAGTCTTTCAGATATCCCCATTTCTTCACGAATTTCCTTTGGAATCGAAGCATGTGTCATTGTGGCGGGGTGGCAAATTAGGCTTTCTACTCCTCCCAGGCTTACCGCCATGGCAATCAGTTTAAGGCTTTCAAAAAATTTATAGATGTCATAATTGTCCTTCAGTTCAAATGAGATCATGGCACCGCCGTTTTTTGCCTGTTTTTTATGAATTTCATACCCTTTTGATGAAGAATTCCCCGGATAATATACCTTCTTGATTGCTTTGTTTTTTTGCAGGGCATCCACTATTCTTTCTGCATTGGCAACATGAGCATCCATTCGGACAGCCAAAGTTTTAATGCTTCGTATAAGCAGATATGAATCGAAAGGCTGTGCTATAGCGCCAACGGCATTTTGGATAAAGTGAAGCCTTTGTGCCAGTTCTTCATCCCTTACTACCACCAGACCTGCAATTAAATCGCTGTGGCCTCCCAGGTATTTGGTTGCCGAATGTACCACAATGTCAGCTCCCAAACTTAACGGCCGCTGCAAATAGGGTGTCATAAAAGTATTGTCAACCACAGTCAGAGCCCCATTGGCTTTTGCTATTTTAGCTACCTCTGCAATATCTGTTATTGAAAGCAGGGGATTAGCCGGAGTTTCCAACAGTACTGCCTTTACATCCCCGGTGAAAGCCTCTTTAACCGCAGCAAGATCGGTTGTATCTACTATTTTGTAATTCAGCCCGTACTGCTTAAATATTTTGTCAAGGATGCGAAACGTTCCGCCGTATACGTTTTTTGAAATTATTACACTGTCTCCTGTCTTGAAAAGGTGAAGTACCGCATCGATTGCAGCCATACCGGAGGAAAAGGCAAAGCCTCGGGTTCCTTCTTCCAACTCTGCAATAAGGTCTTCCAAAGCTTTTCGGGTAGGATTTCCCGTTCTTGAATAATCCCAATCGGAACGAAGCTTACCTATCCCGTCCAGTTCGAAAGTAGAAGTCTGATAAATGGGTACATTGACCGCACCGGTAGCAGCATCTCCGGGAACACCTCCATGGATAAGGGCCGTTTCAACATGCTTATAATATGCCAAAGTAATCATCCCTTTCGTTTATAAGAAATACTCAATCGTTTTTTCCGGGGTTTTTCTTGTATTGGTGTTAAAAAGTATTACTGCTTCCCTGTTTTCAACAGGCCCCAGCGCATAAGGCGTATTTTCTTCCCTGTTAAAAACATCAAACGCCACACGCCTGTTGGCTGAAAAAGGCTTGTCGTGTATTATGCTTATTTCTTCTTTGTATGAAAGGGTTTCCTGATAATAAGGATCAAAAACTTCTATAGCGTTATCTGAAATTCCTGTCAGTGTAATATAGTGACCGCAATCCAAAAACACCCTGACAACTACAGCCCCACCCTGTCTTAAGGCTTCGATAATTTTGCTTCCTTCTCTTATGTAAACATCTTTACCGCTTAAGGTTTCGGTATAGATAGGAAATTTTGTTACTCTGGCATACTCGTTAAGCCAACCGGCCAGAAAAATCATAGCCATTTTAGATGTGCCGTTCTTATACGCTTCCCCTTTTTCGTTATAGCTGTCCAGTGTATACATCATGCAGTGCCTTAATATATCGGGCGGAAAGTCCTCCCGGTCTATTAAAAAACTTATCGCGTTAAGCAGGCTGGTCGGTCCGCAATCATATTCGGTCCGCTGGTATTGTAACGGTATTTTCATTCCTTCACCTCCCCACCTTTTATCAACTCCATAACAAGTTTTACACATTTCTCCAACTCGTTTATATTGCTGTATTCCCGAAGACTGTGAACTTCATTCATACCGCAGGCAATTACAAGTCCTGTTATTCCATGCAGGGAAAAATTATTTTGGTCACTTCCTCCGAATGTGGAATGAATATTGCACGGTAAATTCAAATTTTCACAGGCACGGATAAAGCGGCGTACTACTCTGTGATGAAGTGGGGTTTCATAAGCTCTTATCTCTATCTTATTATTGGCTTCAACCTCAGCCCCTTTTTTCTTTGCCTCTTCAATGAAAACTTCAACAACCTTATCCCAGTGGGAAATCACGGCTTTATGGTCAAGGCTTCTTATTTCTCCCTTAACGGTACACAAGTCGGGAACGATATTGCCTGCCTTGCCCCCGCTTATTTGGCCTATGTTAAAAGTCAAACCTGAGGGTAGCTTTCCCTGAGGAAGTCTGGCTATGGCGTTTGACGCAACTTCAATGGCATGGATTCCGTCCTGCGGAGCAAACCCGGCATGGGCGGCCTTGCCGTAAACGTTAATTTCAAAGGAAAGTATGGTGGGAGCGGCATTGGCAGCTTCTCCTATAGGCCCGCTTAAATCCAGAACATAAGCCTCTTTTGCTTTAATAAGGCTGTAATCAAATACCGCGGATCCTGCACCGTACCGTTCCTCCGCAACGGTAAAAAGCAGTTCTATCGGTCTGTGGGCTATATTTTGCTCTTTAAGCCTGTTAACCGCTTCTATAATGACTGTGATTCCGGCAACATCGTCCGCGCCCAATATGGTACTTCCTTCCGATGTGATATTTCCGTTTTCATGCAGGATGGCTTTTTTTCCCTTTGCAGGTTCGACCGTGTCCATATGAGCTGAAAAAAGGATAGGAGCTTCATTTAATTTTCCCGGTATAAATCCGTATAAATTCCCGCTATTTCCTCCGATTTCTTTGCCTGCTCCGTCTTCTATTAACTCTATATCCAAAGCCGCAAACTTTTCTTTCAAAACATCACAAAACCGGCGTTCCCCAAATGACGGGCTATAGATATCGGCCAGTTCTTTAAATGTATTCCACAAACGCTCTTTCATATTTACACCTCTCAGTCATTACTTTCATATACTCGGTTATCATAATATGTTTCCATGCATTGGTATTTAACAACCCGATTTTTATAACATAATCTTTAATCAAGCTTTGCCGGAATTACGGCTCCGTTATATGTATCTTCTATAAATTTTCTTGTTTCTTCCGATTGCAGAGCTTCAACCAGAGCTAATATTGCAGGATTATCAACATCCTCAGGTCTTACGGTAATAATATTGGCATAAGGGCTGTCGCCGCTTTCGCTGAATAATCGGTTGGAAGTTATCTTTGCTTCCAGGGCTTTGTTGGTATTGGTAATAAAGAAGTCATAGTCGTCCTTTGTAGGTATGATTTGAGCAGAATCCAGTTCTACAATTTCAATAGGCCTAAGATATTCTTCAATATCCGCAACCGAAGCAGTAAGGGAGTTGGCTGTTTTGGCATTCAGTTTTATAAATCCGTTTTCCTCCAAAATTCTTAGGGCTCGGTATTCGTTTGTTCCGTCATTGGGGATGGCCACAACTGCATAATCGGGTATTTCATCTTTGCTTTTGTATTTGTCTGAGTATGCCGTTATAGGCTCTACGTGAATATCTCCGGCGTTTTTCAGATCATACCCGTTTACCCTGTTCCATTCCTTAAGATAAGGTTCATGCTGGAAAAAGTTAAAGTCAATTTCTCCTTTGGCCAACTTTTCATTGGTCGTATTGTCTGCCGCAGTCGCCACCAAGTCGACTACGATTCCCTGTTCTTTTAGTTTTGGTGCCACAAATTCAATCAGCTCCGAATGTGGCACCTGGTCTGCTATGCCTTTTATTGTTATGGTATCTGATTTGTCTGTTGAGGCTTTATTTGTCCCATTGTCCGCAGCAGTCGTGGACGACGCAGGAGTTTTTTTTAAATTGTCGCATCCTCCAAGAATGCTCATTACAAGCAAAACAGCAAGAAGAGCATACAAGACTTTTTTCTTTTTCATACCTATTCCCCTTTCTGTCTGATTTATATTAAATTCCTCTTTTTTAACATGTGTTTTGATATAAGATTGCCGGTCCACTGAACTATTTGGACCAGAATAACCAAAACATAGATTGTTGCAAACAAAACATCATGCTGAAAGCGCTGATAGCCGAACCGTACGGCTATGTCTCCGATTCCGCCGGCACCGAACATGCCCGCAAGAGCTGTCATTGAAATTACCGCTATAATCGCTACGGTATAGCCGCGAACCAGAGAAGGGATTGTTTCCGGAAGAAGTACACGAAAGATAATCTGGATATTGGTACTTCCCATTGATTTGGCAGCCTCGATTTTTCCTCTGGATATTTCAAGCAGGCTGCTTTCCACAATACGGGCATACATTGGTATGCAACTGGCGGCAATAGCAATTATACAGGCATTGGTTCCGTAAGATTTTCCGAAAAAAAATCTTGCTACCGGTATCATCAGGATAATCATTATCATCTGAGGGAGTGAACGCAGGCAGTTAATTATCCAGCCGAAAGCCGAATACAGGGCTTTCATCGGCATCAGGCCTGCGGGATTCGTTACAGCCAGTAAAATTCCTATAAATAAACCCACAATAAGCATTATCAGGGAAGACAAAACTGTCATATAAAGTGTGTCCCATATAGCCGGTGCAATCCGTTCCCAAATCTCCGGTGCAAATGATCCCTTAATTACTTTCCATAAGGGTGTATCCAGCAAACTCATATTTTCACTTCCTTGTTTGAAATTGCTGATATGTATACTTTTAATCTTTAAAATTTAACAGTCTTACCCATATCCGGATTTAAATATGGATAGTTAAATCCCTCCCCCGTATTCTAGCGCTGCTGTCCGTTGAAACTCCGTATACACCCGGGTAAAAATCGAACCGGTACGGCTGTGGGGATTGCTGAATATATCACGGACATAGCCTGTTTCTATAATTTTTCCGTCCTCCAGTACGGCCATTCTTTCGCAGGTATACCGGATGGCATCCAGTTCGTGGGTAATCATAAGGATTGTTATTCCGGTAGTACGGTTAATTTCTTTAAGTAAATCCAAAATCTGCAATGTGGTTTGCGGGTCCAGAGCGGAGGTTGCCTCGTCGCTTAAAAGCAGATCCGGCTTGTTAACCAATGCCCTTGCGATGCCTACTCTCTGTTTTTGCCCTCCGGAAAGGCCTTCGGGATAAGCCTCAAGCTTATCGGAAAGTCCTACTAGTTCCGCCGCCTCCATTACCCGTTTTTTTATTTCCCGCCGAGGTATCCCGCTGATTTCCAGCGGATAGGAAATATTCCGGTACACGGTTTTTGCTTCAAAGAGATTAAAAGCCTGAAAAATCATTCCTATTTTTCTTCTTTCCCTAAGCAGTTCCTTTTTTGAAAGTTTTAATATATCTACCCCGCCTACAATGATACTGCCGCAGTCCGGATTCTCAAGCCGGTTGATGCACCGGGCCAAAGTTGATTTTCCCACTCCGCTAAAGCCGATGATACCGAAGATTTCTCCTTTGCGTACGGTTAAGTCTATTCCTTTAAGTACCTTAACCGGACCGCTCCCGGTATAGTATGTTTTCTGCAAATTTGAAATCTTAATGTATTCGTCCTTCATACCGGCAACACACAGTATTTTCTTTTCATACTGGTTCTCTCCTTTCCCTTTAAATTAAGCTAAAACTTAGCTTAATTTTTAGCTAAAAGAGTTTTTCTTTGCAGATAGCCGTATTTAGCTGTATTTATTTTTTTAATTAATAATTAAAAAACCTGCTGACCTGATTTTGTTATACATGCTTAAAACCCAATTTTTATAAGCAAATTTATTATGTATTTCTCTTCATTACTTTGGAAAAGTTTAAGTTATATATAAAAAGCAGCCAGGATATCTCTATCCTGACTGCTCTTGGCATACAAGAATAGATTTATCCTATCAGCCGATATCCGAATATTCTTTTAGGGCGCAACAAAACATGCACATGCCCTGCATGCACATCATCTGCATATCCATATCAAAAGAATTATTCTTGCTTAATAGGATAAGATCTTTTTTCATCATTACGTTTCCTTTCTTTTTTATAATCCATACTAAACATATAAACATTATATGTTTTAATTAACCAAAAGTCAACCAGTATTTGCTATGTTATGTAAATTTATTGCATTTGTATAAATTATTGCCTTATCTTATTTTAATTTTATACATAATATTCAAACTTTACATATATGTATGCTTGGTATTGTAATTGCATATTTCTTTTTAACGACAATGTTTTATTTTGCTTCGGATTGTCATATACATTGGCTGACTCTGACAGACATAATAAATACCCGACTGACAGAAAAAAATGTACGAATATATCAAAACACACAGGTCGTTCAGTCTTTAGAAAAATCTCCTTTTTATATTATGCCTATATTAAACCGTGTATTTTGCTTATATCCGTACACCTTATATTAAGCCAAAGATCAGTCTCTGATTTTCTCCGTATGTATTCTGTTGCGTTTTATAACTAAATCGGCTGCCGGTAACAACCGTACCTTACTTAATTGCCTGAATCATAGTTTTTACATATTCGGATACCGGCTGTATACATTCTTTGCCGTACCGTTCTATAATTTTAACTATGGCGCTTCCGACTATGACCCCGTCGGATATTTCCGCCATAGCTTTTGCCTGTTCCGGTGTCGATATTCCGAAACCTACGGCACAGGGAATATCTTTTACGGCTTTTACACTTTTAATCATATCTGCCGCATCCAAACCGATTTTTTCTCTGATGCCGGTTACTCCCAAAGATGAAACGCAGTATATAAAGCCCTCCGCCTGGACGGCTATATTTTTTATTCTTTCCCCGGACGTAGGAGCAATCATTGATATAAAGGCAATTTCATATTTGTTGCAGTAGGGTTTGACTTCTTCCCGTTCTTCAAAAGGCAGGTCCGGTATAATTAGCGCATCTATTCCGGCCTCCTTGCTGTTTTTTATAAAGCGTTCTGTGCCGTAAGAAAATACCGGATTAATATATGTCATAAATGCCAAAGGAACATCACAGGATTTTCTTATTTCTTTTACCATATCAAAAATCCGGTCTGTGGTAGTTCCAGCCAAAAGGGCACGATTATCCGCGGCCTGTATTACAGGCCCTTCCGCAACCGGATCGGAAAAGGGAATCCCCAGTTCAATCATGTCAACTCCCAATTTGGCCAGTTCATAAACCAAATGCTTGGTAATTTCCAGATTTGGGTCTCCTGCCGTAATAAAAGGGATAAATGCCTTCCCGTTTGAAAATACCCTGTTAATCCTATTCATAGATATTCTCCCCCTTATAACGGGCTATCGCTGCCACATCCTTATCTCCTCTGCCTGATAAATTTATAACTATAATTTCGTCCTTTTTCATTTTTGGAGCAAGTTTCATAGCATATGCCACCGCATGGGCACTTTCAATGGCAGGAATTATTCCTTCGGTTCTTGAAAGATATTCGAAGGCTTCTACCGCCTCAAGGTCACTTACTGCCACATACTGCGCTCTTTTTATATCCTTAAGATAAGCATGTTCCGGACCTATACCCGGATAATCCAATCCTGCCGATATTGAGTAAACCGGTGCTATCTGGCCGTATTCATCCTGACAAAAATAAGATTTCATACCATGAAAAATCCCGATTTTCCCCTTTGCCATAGTTGCCGCATGCCGCTCGGTATCAAGTCCTTCCCCTGCTGCCTCACAACCTATTAATCTGACCTCCGGATTATCTATAAAGTCATAGAAAATACCCATTGCATTGCTTCCTCCGCCCACGCAGGCTATTATCACATCCGGCAGTTTCCCCTCTGCCTTAAGTATCTGCTCTTTAACTTCTTTTCCTATAATACTTTGAAAATCCCTTACAATTTCGGGGAAGGGATGCGGCCCCATAACCGAACCGATTACATAATGGGTATCTTCTACCCTGGAAGTCCATTCCCGTAAAGCTTCGTTTACAGCATCCTTTAAAGTTTGTGTGCCCGTAGTAACCGCATGAACTTTGGCTCCAAGCAGCCTCATTCTGAATACGTTTAAGGCCTGGCGTTCCGTATCTTCTTTTCCCATAAATATTTCGCATTCAAGCCCTAAAAGTGCCGCAGCAGTTGCCGTAGCTACCCCGTGCTGGCCTGCACCGGTCTCTGCAATCACCCTGGTTTTTCCCATTTTCTTTGCCAAAAGCACCTGTCCTAAGACGTTATTGATTTTATGGGAACCTGTGTGATTTAAATCTTCTCTTTTTAAGTATATTTTTGCCCCGCATAAATCTTCGGTCATATTTCTGGCAAAGTACAAACAGGACGGCCTGCCCGCATAATTTACCAAAAGTTCTTGTAATTCCTTGTTAAACTCTTTGTCATTCTTATAATGATTATAAGCCGCTTCAAGTTCAATAACCGCATTCATCAGGGTCTCCGGTATATACCGGCCGCCGTAAATCCCAAATCTCCCATTTGACATGTTATCACTCCCCGTCTTTTATATTTTTGATTCATATGAAAGTTTTAAATCCTACTTAAAATAGCTATAGCGAAAAACCATACATTATAAGATTATAAAAATGATGCAAATGCTGACAATTTGGTTGTGCTGAAACCACATGTAATACTGAATAAAATTCTCATCCTTTTTATAAACCTTTTATACAATAATCCGGTATTAAGGTTATTAAAAAAAGCCTTTGTCTCTGCAAGATGCAGGGACAAAAGCTTAAGCTTCTGCGGTACCACCCTAATTGCCAAATAGATCGGCCACCTCATTCTATGCATACAATCATATGAACCCTTCTGATAACGGGCAGGTTCCCCGTAAGCGCCTACTCTCCTATGATTTCGGGCTTCCCTCACAAGTCCATTCGGAATTGCCCATGTTGCCGCTTTCCCACCACCGGCGGCTCTCTGGAAACATTCAGCAATTCTTACTACTCTTGCTCAACGGTTTTATATATATTAATTTACAAATATTATCAGTACAATTAAGGGAATTATATCAACATATACAAGCTCTTGTCAATATTTATATAATATCATTTGTTAATCATTTAATTTTCTTTGTTTCAGCAGTTCAATTAATGCTAATTCAAATAATTATAATTTTAACATCGCAAATTCAGACAGTAAAAATCTTGAGCGGAAACAGTTCAATTGAATTATCTTAATCTTTTCTCTCTTTTTTAATTAGTGACATCACTGACTATTAAAATAGTAAAAAGAAACCCGGTAGCAAAAAAGAAAAACCTTCTTTAGATTTCAAAGATAGAGACTCTGCCTGTTATCTATTCTTAAACTTGACATCATTCAGTTTTAGCCATATTATCATCTTAACAAACAATCCGGTAAGTTTAAAAGGGAGGCAGTTTAAATGAAAAAAGTATTGATTGTAATAGACATGCAAAATGATTTTATAGACGGAGCGCTGGGAACAAAAGAAGCCATAGCCATTGTGCCTAATGTCAAGAAAAAGATTGAGGAATATAAGAAAGCGGGCCATACGGTAATATTTACAAGAGATACCCATGATAAAGATTATCTACAGTCCCAGGAAGGAAAAAATCTTCCGGTTAAACATTGCATAAAGGGAACCGGCGGATGGGCAATTTCACCCCAACTGGATACAAGCGATTCTATAATTTTTGATAAGGGTACTTTCGGATCCGTATCCTTAATGTCCTATTTATCCGAAAATTATAAGGATGCCGAGTTTGAAATAATCGGCCTGTGTACCGATATATGCGTTATTTCCAATGCCTTGATGCTGAAAGCCTTCCTGCCTGAAGCCGTGATAACCGTTGATGCTTCCTGCTGCGCAGGTGTTACTCCTCAAAGCCATAAAAACGCCCTGGAAGCCATGAAAATGTGCCATATTAAAATAATTAACGAATAAGCAAAAATGTGTCGCAAGTTTTTAAAAAGCGGCTCTTTATTTTTAAGCACTGTATATCTAATCGTTCATTTACGGTTAATACTAAGACTTTCTGATAAAATCCGTTTTACATTTCGGGCAGGTGATCTGCACCCTGCCTTTTCCTTTCGGAATCCTTATTTTCTGTCCACATCCGGGGCATTTATATATGCGGTATATCCGTCTTTGTTTAAACATATATTTTTGCTTGCGGACAAAATTGAATAATTTATTTTTATACTTTAGAAAGGCTTGATTTTCCCTGTATCGACTGTTTAAATCCTTTGATAAGATTCTGTAGTATACAATCACAAGAACAGATAAAGAAACAGCATACAAGGCAGTTCTTAAAAAGAATCTGGACATTAATAATATAATCAACGCCAGTCCCAGTAAAAACCTGCTCAAATCATCTATTCCGTAACGGCCCATCATGAACCTTCTTAATTTGTCCTTCATACCAATCATAATCCTCCTGTTTATTCACATCTTATCCCTGAATATAGATATAGTCAAATAAACTTTTATTTCATTTTCTTAAAGAATTATAAACAACCCTATCGTTGCATACATAAACAGACTTTTTTCAAATATAATGTATCAATATCAATATTAAGGAGTAACAATAATGAAGAAGCTGATAATAAAACTTCTGACTGTAAGTATCTTCGTATTGCTGCTTCCTTTTATCCTTACCCTCATTATATCGGATAAAAGCAAAATCCCTTCTATTGAAACCATGGATTATAATATATATTATGAACAAAACGGCATAAAGCAGATATTGGATTTTGACCGGTATTTGATAGGTGTTGTAGCCGCAAATATGCCTGCCGCTTACCATATAGAAGCACTAAAAGCCCAGGCTGTCATATCCAGAACCTATGCCCTTTATAATATAGCCCTGCTGTCACAGGAAAATCCGGATAAAAAAATTTTTAGCACATCCGAACTGGGCTTATCCTATATCGATCCGGACAAAATGGAACGTTATTGGGGCAATGACAATTATATAAATTATTTTTCCAAGCTGGAAAACGCCATTTATGCTACCAAAGATGAAATTATGGTCTACGAAGACGATCTGGTTCTGCCTGTCTTTTTCGGTACGGGAACAGGTTATACCAGGAGTGCCAAAGAAGCCTGGGGTATAGATATTCCCTATCTTGTCAGTGTATCAAGCAAGCATGATGTAACATCCGTCAATTATTTAAGAATAACAGAATATGAACCGGCGGTAATTGTCGGTATTTTAAAACAGAAGTATCCTAAGGCAGATATAGACGAAAAAACATTTTTTCAGGATGTGACCGTAGCGGAAAGGGACAGCACCGGTTATGTAACAAAAATGAACCTTGGCTCTCTAACCTTATCCGGAGAAGAGTTCGCCAAGGTTTTGGGACTTAATTCAAATAACTTTTATATAGAAGATTATGAAGGAATGGCAAGAATTATATGTACCGGTGTAGGCCACGGGGTCGGATTAAGCCAGTACGGAGCCAATGCCATGGCACAGGAGGGATATACATACGAAGAAATTTTGACCCACTATTATACCGGCGTTAAAATAGTAAACATTAAATAAACCAATTTAGTAATTATATATATTTATGTTGTTTTTCCTTATAAGAAAGGCAAATTCCTCCATAAATTGCTTTAATTTTCTATTGTTATTTTTTCGGTATTCCGATAATCCTTTATAGAATGCTTCTACGGTTTCAAATTCTTCTTTTGATACAGGTATCTCACCGTAACGGTATGCCATATAAACATCCACTACATCACTAAATATTATGTTGCCATACCGGTATTTGTCTTTAACCCTGTCGCACAGCAATAATACGGTTTCCTGTCTGCTTAATCCGAAGCCTTCGTATTTAAGCATCACCAAAATCCGGATAAAAAGCATATACATCTTCCTGCTGAAATCTGCCCTGTCAAATTCTTTTCTGTAACTGGATCGCAATATCAAATAATAACAGACTATTGCCCCCAGCAAAATTAAGATTACCGCACAGGCAGTCAATATCCACATCAGTATATTCCCGGCTTTATCTTTATCCTCCGTAATTTCCGGTATCGCCGGAGTTAGATCCGAATGTGGTTCTTGCGTAATCCGTATATTATATACATAATTGTCATTGGTTGTTTTCCTGGTCTTTTCTGGCCATACCGTGTATCTTATCTCATTAAATCCCGGTGTGGGTTCAAAGGGAATCCAGCCGATTCCTTCGAAATATGCTTCCACCCAGGCATGGGCGTCGCTGTTTCTTACCAAGTAACCCTCATCCGCCCGGTCGGAATAATCCACCAGAAAACCCTCCACATAGCGAGTAGGAATTCCGACACACCGTGCGAGTACTGCCATGGATGTAGCAAATGAAGTGCAATAACCTTTTTTGTTTTCAAAAAGAAAATAGTCCACAAAGTCCCATCCTTCGGGAACCTTACCTGGTTTATAACTGTATGTATACTTAAGCAAAAATGCTTCTATTGCTTTAAGCTTATCGTAAGTATTGTCTTCATTCTTTGTTAATTCAACGGCCAAGTCTTTTACCCGCTTTGGCAAATTCTCAGGTAGCTGTGTATATACTCTGCGTATGATTTCGGCCCGTTTTTTTAGCAGCTCATTAAAATCTTTTCTGTTTAAGAAAAAGTTCTCATCCCTGACATAAAATTTGCTCTCCATAGCCTTAATCTGATCATAATTAATGTCTATATAACTTTCATATGTAAAACCGTCGGCAGATCTTAACATTTCCCGAAACTGCTGCCCCTGCAGGTTCATTTCATAATACGATACCAGATAAGCCGCCTTATCTCCCATTGCTTTTGGGAATGTAATACCGGCTTTATTGGTTTCAAGTCCCTTGACAGGATTTATAAAACTAAACTGGTAACTTTTTGCCGGATAAAAGAAAGTTTTTGTCTTTATGTTGTTATAAAAAACGGTTATAGTTATTAATTCCAAAAATCTGTTTTCTTCTGTCACCGCAGGTTCTAATCTTGATAAGCCAAAAATCAATTCGGCATAGTCTATCAGGTATTCACTTTCCTCAGGCAGAAAGCCGTCGTTGCTTTTTTCCCAACTGTATCCTGTGTATGTATCACTTACCGATCCGGTTAAATACATAGGAGAAAGCCCTTTTCTGCCCTGTACTATCAGCGCAATTTTATTATTGTCGTACAGATCTTCATTATCCAGGCTGCCGTCTTCCGAATATCCGCTTAAAGCTATGGAAAATATACCGTCTCCTTTGCCGGTAAAAAATTCCCACTGAGTTATTATCTTGTCTATCCTGTCTTTTATGGCATAATAAATTTTTTTAACGCCCGTCCATTGAATGGGTTCCGGTTTGGAAGGAAGACCTATGGATATTACCGTAAGAATAATACATACAGGTAAAAGATAAAGAATACTTTCTTTTTTATCGGCTTTTCCTGCCTTTCTGCTATAGACCAGACCGCTTATTTCTATAAGGCAGCATAAAATATAAAATATGCCTATTCCTACAATGGCCTTCTTTATATTAATTTGAATAATACCAAAAGCAATAAAAGCGGATAAAATAATCCCTGCCAAAAGCAAACGGATTACAGTTTTTTTCATAAAGATATACAGAAGTATACTTAGCAGGCATGCAGCCGCCGCAAGAACCGTATATGCAGGCATATATTCATACAATTCTTCGCTACGGTCATACCGCAAGCACCAGTCTATTATATCTTTTACCCACAAAAACGGATTTTTCCTGCATACCAAAAAAATCAATCCGAATGACGGCAGCAAGCCAATAAGAGCAATATATCTTACGGCGTTGTTTTTGCTGTTGTCAAAGAAATATACCAGTACCGCAAAAACAAGGCAATACAAGATAGCCGCAATTATATGCACCCTGAGCATAAAATAATCGTTGACCCACAAAATAATTGCCAGAGTTAACACAGTCTGCAAAAAGGAAAGATATATCCGATAACCTTTTTCTTTAAAATTCATAATCAATTCTCTCTCCTGTAAGCTGATTTATATCGCCTTGCTTGAAAGAACATTTTCAATTTCTTCCCCCGGCAGGATCTGGTATACATCAACCCCTGCCTTTATCATATCCTCTTTTAGAATTTTTGATTCCTCGGATACGTCATCACTGACATATAATATACAAACCCGGTTCCCTTGGGTTATGGCCTGAAGAGATATAAGGTACAAGTCCTTATTTAACTTTCCGGTCGCTATCATGTAGAAATTGCCGCTGTCTCCCCTTTGCAGGCGTTTTGCAACAAGTTCACAGACGGAACTCTTTGCGTCAAAACGAATATTTACGCAATGCCTGTAAAAAGCGTTAAAGTCTCCTTTTGAATATACAGGTATTTGCTTTATACCGTCCATGTCGCAGATTATACTTGATGGCATATTTTTTGACGTATAGTAATTGGCAACGGCCAAAATACTCTCGATGATTTTATCCTCGGTTATAACAACCTTAAGCTCATCCGCATTTACTCTTTCAAGGTCCATGAACAATACCGCTTCCGCCTTGGGCTTTCTGTAATATTTTCTGCTAAGAAGCTCCCCTGCTTTGGCCGATGCTTTCCAATGAATTCTCTTTTTGTTGTCTCCGGGATTGTACCTACGGACTTCCGTATCCAGCTCTTCTTCTACCGTATTGCTGAAAAAAACCGGATTTTTAGGGTCTATATATGTGGGGGCTATTCCCAATTGTTCCAATTTAAGGACTCTTGGCAGAACCAACACTTTTAACTTGGACGCTATGGGATAAGTAATTTTGAAAAGATATAAAAAGTCCGTAACTTCTATAGAATCTACTCCGATAAAATACTCTCCCCGGTAATTGCACCGTATCTGAGTTTTCAGGCGTTCACTTTCACCGGGAAGTAAAGAGTATTCTACTGTTTCGTCGGTTTTCTTTATCGTGGATTTGTCATAGAGAAAATTGACCTTTACGTTTCGAAATGCTATAAAGTCTTCGTTGCCTATGGTAAATGAGTAATTATTCCAATCACCCTTGACGACCATATGATTGTCCAGGGACTGATATATTTTAAATCTGACATAGACATAAAGAGTATAAAGATATGATATAATCGGCACGGAAACAGTCACATAAAAAAGAGCATAAGAAATGTTGCCTCCGAAATATGAGGCAAAAACTCCGCTCCCGATAATAAAAAACATACAAATTAAACGATTTATAAGCATTTTAAATCCCTTTATCTATGTATAAAATTAACTTAATACCGGTATCGGAATTCTGGATAAAATGTCTTTTAATACCTTTTCTGTTTTGGTTTTGGCAAGTCTTGCTTCCGGCGAAAGAATAATTCTGTGGGCAATAACCGGCACAATTAAATCAAGAATATCGTCAGGTATGCAGTAGGTCCTTCCCTTGGTATAGGCCCTGGCCTGGGCGGCCCTAATCAGGGCAAGGTTTGCTCTGGGACTTGCCCCAAGGGAAATATTGCCGTCCTTTCTTGTTTCCTGCACAAATCTTGTAACAAAGCTGATTAAATCCCGGTTGACCTTAATTTCAGCAACTTCCTCCTGCATTTTTATAACGGTATCTTTATCTGCAACCGGCTCTAATCTTTTTGTCAATTTCTTATTTAAAAACCTGTCTGCCATCATCTGTTCGTCTGCCATGGAGGGATATCCTATGGATATCTTAATCATAAATCGATCCAGCTGTGCCTCGGGCAGATTATATGTTCCCAAAAAATCCACCGGATTTTGGGTGGCAATTACCATAAATGGACGGGGAAGAGGATATGTTATACCGTCAACCGTTACCTGTCTTTCTTCCATTGCCTCCAAAAGGCTGGCCTGAGTTTTTGGTGAAGTACGGTTTATCTCATCGGCCAGGATAATATTATTCATTATGGCTCCTTTGGAATATTCAAACTGACCGGTTTGCATATTATATATGGATAGCCCGGTTACATCGCTGGGCAGGGTATCCGGTGTAAACTGAATTCTGGTAAAGCCACAGTCGACGGTTTGAGCCAATGCTTTGGCCAGGGTGGTCTTACCGACTCCCGGAACGTCTTCCAGTAAAAGATGCCCACCGGCCAATAAAGTAATAACCGTATACTCGATTACTTCTCTTTTCCCCACTATTATCTGTTCAATATTATTAATCATCCCTGTAATAATATTCCGGCTATCCATGACGGTTTCCTCCCCTTTTGGCAGTTAAATAAAGTATCCAATATTAGTAACATTATATAAAAACACCGTACTGTTATCAATACTTATACATCCTGAATTTCCCTTGCCCTATTTATTCGATTCTTCTGATT
>CAZIHC010000011.1:0-8909 GCA_964538605.1 uncultured Herbinix sp.
GTATAATACAATCCAAAATTTAATACAATTTAATATTACAAATTATTCAAATTAAAAACTTTAATAAGAAATTAAAAATTTATTAGAATTTATATCAAATCCTCGTCTAATATTATGGTAAAAGGGCCGTCATTAACCAGGGATACTTTCATATCCGCCCCGAATTCTCCGCTTTCTGCCTTCCCCAGCCTGTCTGTGATCTGTTCAATGAAATATTCGTATATTTCCTTTGCTTTTGATGCACCTGCCGCTTTTAAAAAGTCCGGTCTGTTTCCTTTTCTGCAGTCAGCATATAAAGTAAATTGTGATACTACCAGAATTTCACCCTGTACATCCTGCAGAGAAAGGTTGGTTTTTCCGTCATCATCGGCAAATATCCTAAGTTTTAATATTTTATCAATATAACGGTCTGCAATTTGCTTGTCATCATTCTGACCGACACCTAGAAAAATTAAAAATCCCTTTCCTATTTTCCCCGTACATCTGCCGTCAACTTCAACTTTCGCTTCCAAAACCCGCTGAATTAAAACTCTCATAATCTTGTCCTTTCTTTTAGTTTTATAAGTAAAAATATACCATCTAATAATCACGAATACAACTCCATATTTCAATTAACCGATCCAAAGAAAAAGATGCATTGGCAGGACTTGTAGACGGAAGCTTTATAATATCCCTTCCGACCAGATCATATAAATATTTTTTATAAAGAAAATAGGCCATGTTCCCGTTAGCATAAATTTTTTGTATATCGGCCGCTTTTAATATGGGTGAAATGTTGTTCGGGACCACATTTTTTATAGTACTGTCGGCCGAACCTTCTATTTCGCAGCTTTGTACTACATCCCACAGAGCAATATGATTTCTTAACAGAAGGCTCTTTTTTTCATCGATAGACTCAGGAAGTTTTTCATTATATACGGCACTGATAACTTTCCAAAAACGGTTTTGGGGATGATGATAAAAGAACTCTCCCTCTCTGGATTTAACAGAGGGGAAAGTTCCTAATATCAAAATTTTTGATTCACTGTTATATACCGGAGATACGGGATGAACCAAACGATTGCTCAATTTAATCCTCCCAATATTAATTTTCTAAAATTTCATTCAGGAATGATGTTCCCGCCACTTCCTTGTCAACATTAAAATATTCCAAAACTGTAGCGGCCACATCAGAATAAGTCTCTCTTGTTCCCAAATTGTTGTTTTTCTTGATTTTCTTACCGTAAGCCACCATGGGAACATATTCCCTTGAGTGATCAGTGGAAGGAGTTACAGGATCACATCCGTGATCGGCCGTTATAATCAGGATGTCGTCATCTCTTAATTTTTCTATAATTCTCGGAAGCTGACTGTCAAAGTAGCTTAATGCTTTGGCATAGCCGTCCACGTCATTTCTGTGACCGTATATCATATCAAAATCCACCAGGTTGACAAAGCAAACACCTTCGAAATCCCTGTCCATTCTTTCAATAAGTTTTTCTATACCGTCGGCATTGTCCTGTGTCCTTACGGTATCGGTAATACCCTTGCCTGCAAATATATCATAAATTTTGCCTACTCCAAGTACTTCGTACCCTGCTTCAACAAGCTGATCAAGCATAGTTTTTGGCGGTGCCAGGGAATAGTCATGGCGGTTGCTTGTTCTGGTGAAATTGGGATATTCGCCAACAAAAGGTCTTGCTATAACCCGGCCTACACCGTGTTCACCCTGAAGAATTTCCCTTGCAATTTCACAATATCTGTATAATTCCTGAAGGGGGACAACCTCTTCATGTGCAGCAATCTGGAATACACTGTCTGCGGAAGTATATACAATCAATGCTCCGGTTACCACATGTTCTTTTCCGTAATCTTTTATTACTTCCGTTCCGGAATAAGGAAGATTGCATATTACCTTCCTGCCTGTCCTTTTTTCAAACTCTTTAATTATTTCATCAGGAAAACCGTTGGGATATGTGGGGAAAGGTTTGCTTGAAATAACCCCTGCTATTTCCCAGTGACCGGTAGTTGTATCTTTGCCTTTTGATTTTTCGGCCATCCTTGCAATACTTCCGTCAAAACTGTCCGGCACATAAGAAGCATCAAATTTTTCCCTTACTCCGTCAATATTAAGAAATCCCAGTTTTTTTAAATTTGGTACATTAAAATACTTGCTGGTAGATATGGCATATATGGTATGGCTTCCCTCATCATTGTAATCCTTTGCATCGGGAAGTTCTCCTGCACCTACGCTGTCCAGCACTATCAAAAATACTCTTTTCATTATTTTTCCTCCTATCTCTGGTAGTCAACTTTAACTCTTATTCTTTCTGAGTTCACTTCTATTCAACAGAAAACCAAGTGTTTTCTATTAAATAAAAATAAATTTATTAATTTTTGCTTAATGTAATTTTCTGTATATTGTAGACATATGAATATTATGATATACTTAGTTAGCTGTAAATTATGTCAGATAATTTGGGCGGAAATTCTTTCGCCGATATCCGAACAGAGGTGTCATTGAATGAATTTTACTGATAAATCCAAACTAAAGCAAATTATTAGCCGGTATCGGCACGGTGTTATTCTTGTTTACTTTTTCTTTTATATGATTTGGTTTACTTATCTTGAACGGTCGGTTACAAGATTTACGCCGGTATATTCAAAACTGGATAATTATATACCGTTTATGGAAATATTCGTAATCCCATATTTGCTGTGGTTTGCTTACATATTTGTGACCGTGGCATACTTTTTCTTTACTTCCAGAAAAGATTTTTACAAATGCTGCGCCTTTCTGTTTATAGGTATGACCATTTGCCTTACTATTTATACCTTATGGCCGAACGGTCATTATCTGAGAGTGAATATAGATGCTCTCGGCAGGGACAATATTTTTCTTAGGATTGTCCGTTTACTATATACAATTGATACATCAACCAATGTTTTTCCCAGCATACATGTATATAATTCTATCGGGGCAATGATTGCAATAAGAAAAAATGAACGCTTACGCGGTATTAAATGGCTTCAGATATCCGCCTTTATCCTTACCGTACTTATATGCATGTCCACGGTATTTTTAAAACAGCATTCGATACTGGATGTATTTGGCGCTATTGTACTGAGTTTGATCATGTATGCCGTCGTTTATATTCCTGCCTGGAGCAGAAGGTCAAAAGAAGCCGACCACGAGTTATCTAATGTTTAAATTAATTTTAATCAATAAATGATCTGTTGTAATTATTAAGAAAAATTCAAAAAATATTAATTTAAAGAGTTGCCGAATATCCGCACACCAAAAGCTTGTGCATGATGATATCGGCAACTTTTAATCTATAGGAAATCCTATTGGATTTCCTATAGATTAAGGTTTATATTTGATTTAATTAAATCCATAAATCTTTCTTGCTATAGCATACCCCACTTCAACAACCCTTTGCCCGAATTTTCCCGGCAAATTCATTGATCGGCCAAGAATATGGGATTTGATTTTCTTATAAAGCCATCTGTCATAATTCTTCAAATATTCCCATAAAGCTTCTTTCTTAGCCAGACTTTCGTTACTGCCTTCTTTTATCAAAAATACCGAGCAGATCGCCATCATCATAGACAGATATTTTATCATATAATTCCTGAGCTTCTTGCTTTTTATCTGCATAAGATTATGGGATTCTATCATTATTTTTGTTACTTTAAGCTGCTGGTCAATTCTTTTAATCATTACCTTCTCATTGACCGACTGATCTTCCCTGCCAATAAAATAACGGTACAGGTTTACATCCAGATAATACATGGTCTTTACATAAGGAAGAGGTTGATACACGAATATGTTATCCACATAAAAAGTATGTTTAGGCAGCTTTAATCCACAATCTTTTAATAATTTAGTACGGTATATGGTGGAATGCATCAGGATGTTTTGACTTTGCCTAAAGTGCATTATATCGTCCCAGGTAAATATCTGTTTTTTCGGTAATGCCCAGTTATAGTTAATTACCTTTTTTCTTTTTGCACCGACTTTTTCATATACATAGTTTGTTATAAACAAATCCGGGCTGTTGCCGTCGGCAATAAGTTCCGATAATGTATCCAAAACCTGCTTTAGGGCCTCTTCATTTACCCAGTCGTCACTGTCAAGCACCTTAAAATACAAGCCTGTTGCATTGGCCAGACCGGTATTTACAGCTTCCCCATGACCTCCGTTTTCCTGGCTGATAACACGGACTATATTCGGATATTTTTCCTGGTATTCCAAGGCAATTTTTTCTGTGTCATCTGTGGAACCGTCATTTACAATAATAATTTCCATACAATCCCCGCCGGATAACAGAGAGTCGATAGCCCGGCTCATATATGCTGCCGAATTATAGCAGGGTACTGCTGCAGTCAATAATTTCATCCTTAACTTATCCTCCTTAAATCAAATTCTCAGGATTTAAACACTCCAATTCTTTCACGACAAATCTTCCGTCCTTACGGATTAAAACATCGTCAAAGTATATTTCTCCCCCTCCGTATTCCGGTGTCTGTATGCATACAAGATCCCAATGAATAGCAGATTTGTTTCCGTTAGGAGCTTCATCCTCATAACAGTTACCCGGTGTAAAGTGGAAGGAACCCATGATCTTTTCATCAAACAAAGTATCTTTCATAGGCTTGATAATATAAGGATTTACACCTATTGCAAATTCTCCGATGTAGCGGGCTCCTTCGTCGGTATTTAACACCTTGTTAATTCTTTCGGTGTCATTGGCGGTTGCCTCCACAATTTTCCCGTTTTCAAAGCGGAAAGATATATTCTCAAATGTAAAGCCCTGGAATACCGCAGGTGTATTATAGGTTAAAACACCGTTTACGCTTTCTCTTACTGGTGCGGTATATACTTCCCCGTCAGGAATATTTCTGTGCCCGGAACAAGGAATTGCAGGTATTCCCTTGATTGAGAAAGTCAAATCGGTTCCCGGTCCTACGATTCGGACTTTATCGGTACGGTGCATATAGTCAACCAGATTTTTCATGGCTCTTTCCATCTTGCTGTAGTCAAGATTGCATACTTTAAAATAGAAATCTTCAAATGCCTCCTGGCTCATGTTTGCAAGCTGTGCCATGGATGCGTTGGGATAACGAAGAACTACCCATCTGGTCTTCCTTACACGGACATTGTGATGCACCGGAGTCTGATAATATGTTTCATATAAACTCATTTTATCTGCAGGTACATCTGCATTTTCGGAAACATTGTCCGTTCCTCTTACAGCAACATAACAATCCATTTGCTCCATTTCGGAAGCATCAATTTGTGCCATTAAAGCCATTTGCTCTTCGGTACAGTTAAGAAGAACTTCTCTTAAAAGTCTTGGGCTGGTATAGTGTACAAAAGGAATACCTCCCGCTTTGTAAACTTCTTTAACAAGTTGTCTGGCCAAATCTTCCGTTGACTGTCCGATATAATGAATGTATACTTTATCTCCTTCTTTTACAGCCATTGAATAATTTACCAGGTTGCTTGCCAATGTTTTAATTCTTTCATCCATAAATGTCGTCTCCTTTTCCTTTCTTTAATATATTATTTTACCTTTATTTTTATTTTAATAAGACAGGTTATTCCAGATAGGAAATAAATACATTGCCCGCCTTTTCAAATAATTCACTGCCTGACTGCAATGACATTTTAACAGCTTTTCCCTGCTTGGGGTCAATAACATAGATGTTTAATGAATCATATCCGTATATCAAAACTGCTTCGCTGTATCCGGTCATGGCAATTACCGGCCTTCCTTTGGATATATAATATAATGCCTGATCCAATGATATGCCTGTAAGGCGTACAGGAACTTTATTTAAATATTTACTTAGAATTTCATAAGCGGAAATCTTTCCTGTATCAAAATTTTCATTGTCGATATTTTTGCCAAGGTAACGGGCCAATATCTTTATACAGCTTTCCACGGTATTCCCATCTGCTGAAATACTAAGGCTTTCAACCTGTGACAATACAGACTTATTTGCCTTCACACCCCGCTCCCAGACAAGATGATTTGCGCTTGATAGGACAACTCCGGCTCCCTCATCGGCTGCTATAATGGCATCCGACGCCTCCTCATATGCCTTCTTTAACTCTCCCATAATAAAGGCATAAAACTTCATTTGTCCGTTCATTTCTTCTTCATCATTGCCGGAGTTTCTTACATCCTTAGGCAGCCTTACAGTAGGATCTTCCGATATTATGGTGTTTACGGTTGTTACCGTTTCCGGCAGTTTATCCATTGTAAAACCGGAAGGTAGCTGGATATAATATTCGGTTAAAGCTTCTTCAGTAATCCTCGGTACTACTTTAATATAAGGAGTGGTGTCAACGCTTTGGTTCATGATATAATCGTCGGACACATTCACATATATAGTCTGTCCTCCGATTGTCTCTTTTTGTGCCCGGTACAGCCCAATTATGTTATCTTTAACCTCGACTCCGGTAATATAGTATCCGTCTTTATAATAAGTTTTTAGTACCTCTTTTTGGGTGGTACTGATTTCAATTCTTGTCATCGGTACAATAACGGTACCGTCAATTAGGGTAGTAATCTCATCTTCAGGCACAAATCCGTATATCAGATTAGAATCTATCTTATCCAATAAAATTATTTTATATCCTTGACGGGATTCAATAGTCTGAATATCCCCGGTTTCGATATCCATAATTTTTATATCTCTTGTCTTTCCCGGCCCTTCTGCTTCCTGCCATACGACATAACCTTCCTTGTAAAAGGTCAGCAAATGATCTTTATCTACATTTTCGGCCAAAACGGTCAGGTGTCTTGTTATCAGGTCGTATGCATATATACTGCTGTATATATGGAAATAGAAAACATCCATTGAGTTGACAAAAGCAAACTCTCCTATATTTTCTTTTAACTTCTTATAAGGCTCGTCCACGGGTATATATACTTTTTCTTCTATCCTCCTGTCGGCTCTTATAAATTCATACAAAACAACGGCTACTCTTCCTTCGTACTGCCCCCGGTTCATATAACCATAAACCATAAAATCAACATTGCCTTCAGGGTCAATATTTAAAATTCGGATATCGTGCTGATCATAAATATCCCTTATATAATCCGTGTTCTCCTGGCGGAATGAAAATACCCTGACAATTTGATTTATTTCCAGATCATAATACCACAGTTCCCTGTTTCTTACGAAAGCAAATTTCTTTTTATCGTCACTTGCCATGTAAGGAATATCGGTGTCGGATGTAATACCTAATTTTAGCTGATTTACCGATGTGCTGGCAAGCTTTATATCAAATAAGGCTTCCATCCTCCGCTCATAATTTAATAAATACACTCTGCCGGGTGAATATCTTATCCTGTAATATTCCTTAACCTTATAGAATTCAGGAATACCGGATACTTCGGATTTTATGACATATTCCAATACGAAGGATGCAATATCCGAATAATTTTCAACAACTGTAGGAATTACTTCCGTTATAAATTCCGGATTTAAGTTGCCCCATGTAATTAAATCAAAACTGGAATGAATATTAACATTGGCCAAAGATGTATTATCTTTTTTTCTGTCTGGTTCAAGGTATTTGGCATATTCCTCGGCCTTGTTTTTATCCTTTATAGCCTCATGAAATTCCATAACAAAATTAACTTTTTGATCCAGATTTGCACTGTCATATTTTTTTATACGGTTATAATAATATATCTTTCTGCTTTCGCTGGTTATTAGAGTAATTTTAACCGCATATTCCTTATCATTTACAAGCTCGCTTCCAATCCTGATTTTTGCCGTCTTAAGGTTATTTTCCTCATCAAAAACACTTACCGACCCTTTTTCAATCAGTTCATTTCCCACAAATTCCCGAACCTCGAAATTAAGCTTTTTTATATCATATTCCTTTTCATCTATGATTACCTCAAAAGTACCTTCAGAACCGACAGGCGTAAGAGCCTCTCTTACCGTATTGGCGTTCAAATTGCTGCTGTATCCATGCAGGCGATTGATAATTACCCCTTCAGTCCTTATTGTAATTAATGGGAAAGTGGTTTCTTCCATAATAGTAGTATTATCGATATCAAATACCACTTCCTTAATATCTTTGCTGAAATAATAAAGTGAAGCGATAAATACCCCTATTAAAATTATGATGCGATAAATCTGCTTTAACAATTAAAATTTCCTTTCCCCATATAATTTTTTAAATAAATAATATGTGTGGCCTTATACCCAGGCCGGTTATGTAATTAATTGGTATCAAAAATACCATAACTTACATAAATCATTTTGCCTGTAAAGTATATTATAGCACAATAAGATTTTATTTGATAGAACCCTTCAAACAGTTTTCATAAATTTATATCTATTATTATTTGCAAATTTCACAATCAAATATGGACTGCATATATTAATAATAAAAAGTTTAGGAGCACATAAATGCAAAATCCTTCTTATATGTCTAAATCAGATGGCGACATAAAAAACTCCCGTATAAATGAAGAAAAAACATCGGAAAAATGTGTTTCTATGCCCAGTCTTGATACAAGTCCGGATGCAAGCAGCATGACCGTAACGGACAATGCAAATAGATGGCAAAATAATAATACTGCCCCAAGTCCCAAAACTTTATCAGCCGGAACGACCCAACCCAACACCGAAAGAACCGACCGTACGGCCCCTCGTACAGGTATGCCTTCTGAAGATACCACTCCCAGAACAGGTATGCCTTCTGACGATATCATGCCTCGTACCGGTATGCCCATGAACGGCACTGCTCCACGTACAGGTACTCCTATGAACGGAACCACTCCTCGTACCGGTATGCCTATGGACGGCACTACTCCCAGAACAGGTATGCCTTCTGACGGTCCCATGCCTCGTACCGGTATGCCCATGAACGGCACTGCTCCCAGAACAGGTATCCC
>CAZIHC010000011.1:9009-20113 GCA_964538605.1 uncultured Herbinix sp.
TGGACGGAACCATTACTCCTCGTACAGGTATGCCTATGAACGGTTCTATGCCTCGCACAGGTACACCCATGGACGGCGCTACTCCCAGAACAGGTATGCCTTCTGACGGTTCCATGCCTCGTACCGGTATGCCCATGAACGGCACTGCTCCCAGAACAGGTATCCCCATGGACGGAACCATTACTCCTCGTACAGGTATGCCTATGAACGGTTCTATGCCTCGTACCGGTATACCTCAAAATAATGTCAGTCCTGTAACTCCAAATATGCCTCAGAGTTATGTGCCGTACAGTTCCTTAAATTATGTACCTTTGCCTAAAGTCACTCCTTATAATACCCCTATGGGAATCCCGCTTTATCCTCTTTACGGTTATGACAATTGTGAAGACCTGGACAGGGATTTGAATTATCTGAAACAGCTTTATCCCAATACGGCCAAGCGTATTCAAAAAGAAATAGACGAAGAATGTGATAAGCTTGAATACGACGGAAGTGTAATGTTTGATGAATATCCGGATAAAGTAACCTTAGAAAAGATAATTGATCGCGTATATGAAAGAGTCAAAGACCTGGAAGAAGAAACCCCTCAGGTTGAAATAAACAGTTACTTCTATCCTCCCAGAAGGCGGCAGAATTTACTGAGAGATTTTGTAACCATTATTCTGCTTAATGAAATCTTTAACAGAAGGCGCCGCTATCGCAGCAGAAGACGCTGGTTTTAATCAATAAAATAATGAGTCTACCGGTCCCAGTTGCGATAGCGCTGGGTCCTTTTTTTATTATAACTGTTTTTATCCGTAACATCCCCTAACTCATATTTCAGGGCAATTTTTATGTTTGATGTTGCATAAACTGCCAACCGATATTCCTATTAATATGCTGGGTTATAAGCCCGGCGTTACCACCCGCTGTTTATTATAGGTGATGCCAGATAAATCTTAGTCTTTTTAGAATTTTCGTCATTTGACATGGCAATCTGAATGTTAATTTTACACCCCGCCGATTCAATAAATTCGTCTATCAGGCCTGTATACGCATATACTGTGTAATTATCATTCTGCCAATATTCAAAGGCTATTTCCCCCTTAAGTTCATTTACCAATTGACGGGCCATAGCCTCTTTACTCTCTTTTGTCATTAATCCGGTAATATAGCCCTCATACTGCACAGTAACTTGCTTTTTATCTATTCCCAGCTTATCAAAGGCATTTTCTAGAAGTTCTCTGTACTTTTCCAGGCTTTTAATGGATTCCTTTATTTTCAGCCTTGCAATAACGTAATGCTTCATTTTTACTTCCGAATCTATATCTTGTACCAGACTTACAACTTTCAGGGCAGTCTCCGCTTTCTTAGCCTGTTTTTGAAATACATATTCCGTCCGTTCATTGTCTTTAATTATTTCAATATCCTTATCTATATTAAGCCCTATAGCGTCGGCAATATATCTGATTATATCCTTTTTATCGTTTTCACTGAGAAACTCATCCGGATGCTGAACCACAATTTCCAAACTGCATTCTATATCCTCAGTACCGGTTATAACAAAAGCCTCTGCAATCTCAAATCCTTTAAAAAAGATTCTATTTACCACAATCTGGGTTATTACCGCCAGCCATAAAACTGTTGTTATATATAATGTAACTTTAGTCCTTTTTAATGAAAAAATACGCTTTACATTTTCTGAGAACCGATTGGTTTTTATCAAAAAATCACCTCCACCTTCGGAATTTTTAACTAACTGTCAGTATTCCCAAAGACGGAGGTAAATATGCATTTTTTATAAAAAACTACCTTATATAAAAATTAAAATTTTATTCTTCTTCTAACATTTTAATTCTTCTGACATGCCTTTCCTGACCGGAAAACTCGGTATTCAAAAAGGTATCTACAATTTTTACGGCAAGTCCCGGGCCTACAACTCTTGCTCCCAAGGCAAGCACATTTGCATCGTTATGTAATCTTGTAGCCTCCGCACTGAAGCAGTCATGGCATAAGGCTGCACGGATTCCTTTCATTTTATTGGCAGCTATGGATATTCCTATTCCGGTTCCGCATATTAATATACCTTTATCACATTCCTTGTTTTGTATTGCCTTACATACAGCTTTTGCGTAAACAGGATAGTCACTGGCGTCGGTTTTTCCGCAACCAAAGTCTTTATATTCAATACCCTTTTCTTCAAGATATTTTATAATTTCCATTTTTAAATCATAACCTGTATGGTCGTTACCAATAGCTATCATAATGTATCCTCCTTTTGGTTTTGCTCATTTATTTTATAGACAGTCTTTTTTACCAGTATGGCTAATTCTTTAAAACACTCCTCATAATCTACTAGCGTACCCCCATACGGGTCAACTACATCTCCAGTTTCACCGGCATATTCTTTTATGGTATAAACATTCACCGCACCCGGATAGTTCTGCATCACCTTTCTTTTCTGTTCCTGAGTCATAGTAAGTACCAATGTATTTTCATCAATTTCCGATTCTTTAAGCCCTTTTGCCCTGTGGTTTATCAGTTCCAAGTCGTGATTTTTCAGCACAATTTCGGCTTTAGGATTTATAGGCTCACCAAATAAAACAACAAGTCCTCTGGAAGATACCTTTATATCGCTGTCCCGTTCTAAATTTCTAAAGATTGCTTCTGCCATGGGGCTTCTGCAGGTATTCCCGGTACAGACAAAAATAACTTTTTTATATTTTGACATTCAATACCTCCTTATTGTCTATTCAACTTTTACAACTCTGTAACCTGCTGCCTTCAGCAGGCGGTTCATGATAGCCTGTCCTAAGCCGTTGTCTGCAAAACTTTCAGAAAATATATACTCTGTATGACATTCATCAAATTTCCTAAGGACCGCATATAAGCCTGCTGCAATAGAATCCTCTTCTTTTCTGGAACCGACTACTTCTATGGTACCATATCTATACAAGTACTCTGTTTCTTTCGTAGCAATGATTCCTACGGTTTTTCCTTGCTCAATACACTCTTTCGCCCTTTGATTGACAGCCTCCGCAACCTTATCTATACTTCCCTCATAAATAGTAAGGCACCCTTCCGGTGCATAATGGCGATATTTCATACCGGGGGCTTTGGGAATAATATTTTCGTCCATATTCATATTTAATATTGCTTTGTCATATTCAATCTTGCCTATTACGTTCTCTAACATTGCTTTTGTTATACAGCCCGGTCGTAAAATCACCGGCTCTTCTCCGGTCAGGTCCACTATGGTAGACTCTAAGCCAAGGGTGGACTTGCCTCCGTCGATAATCATATCAACCTTGCCGTACAAATCGTCTATAACATGTTTAGCCTGAGTCGGACTCGGTTTTCCCGAAGTATTTGCACTGGGGGCCGCAATAAACCCTCCTGATCGGGCTATAAAATTTCTTGCCGTTTTGTTTGCGGGAAGACGTATGGCCACCGTATCAAGGCCCCCGGTTGTATTATAAGGGACTATCTCTTTTTTGCCAAGTATCATAGTAAGCGGACCCGGCCAAAAAATTTCCGCCAGTTTATATGCCTCTTTGGGAATATTCTTCGCAATAGCTTCTATATCTTTCGGATCGGCTATGTGTACAATCAACGGATTATCGGAAGGTCTGCCTTTGGCTTCATAAATCTTTTTGGAAGCTTCCGGATTCAAAGCATCCGCCCCCAAACCGTAAACAGTTTCGGTGGGAAATGCAACTAATCCTCCGTTTTTTATAATACCGGCCGCTTTATTTAGGTCCTCTTCTTTTAATACACCGTCTAACGCTTGTATAATTATTGTGTTCATTTTGAATTAGTACTCCTTCTTAAGGCTATTCAAAATAGTCTTTTGTTTCTTCCAACTTTATACCGAGGATTATACCATGTTTATGCATATTTATCTATAATTTATAATTAATTTGTCACTATAAAGACCTCTTAATACTTATTGGGAATTTGATGTATTCGGTGTATCCATAGTATCCAAATACTTTTTTATGCCAAGATAAATGGCCCGGGCCATTTTGTCCTGATATTCAGGATCAGTCAGTAACGCAGCCTCCCTTTGATTTGAAAGATAGCCGCATTCAACTATAACCAAAGGGCATGAGGTATGCTTAAGCATATAGTAATTTGTGTTAGCTTTTGCTTTTCTGTGGTTTCCGTCTTTAAGGTATTCCTTTATCTGCTCCTGTAAAATTACCGCCAGTTTTTTCCCCTGGTCCGACTGAGAATAATAAAAAACCTGTGCCCCTTTTACACTTTCCTGGGTAAAACTGTTCTGATGAATACTTATTGCAAATAAAGGATTGCTTGAATTTATTATTTCTATTCTTTTATTTAAATCCGCCCTCTTTTTATTAGAGTCACTTTCAGAATATAATCCCTCATCTTCCGTTCTGGTCATAATTACATTTATACCATTTTCTTCAAGTAAATCTCTTAGTTTTAAGGAAATGGCCAAATTAATATCTTTTTCCAGGGCTCCGTTTACTCCCACTTTGCCCGGATCTCTGCCCCCGTGGCCCGGATCAATTACTATGGTTACTTTCTTATCTTCTTTACTGATATCGCTTTCATAAAGCAAATTTCTCATGACTTTAACCGATTTATCAGAGACTAAAAGCCGTGCAATTACGACTAACAATAAAAAAAAGATGCTAAAATATTTACTCTTCATAACTTTATTCTTTCTATAAAGGCTTCCTTATATAATATGAAGTTTAATTTAGTCCTATTCAATAATTGTAATAGCCCTGCCGGAAAAGACATTAGATTTCCATTCTTCAAAACATAAATCATATCTGCATCCTCAATAGATTTTAGTCTGTGGGCAACGCATAATAATACATATTTTTATTACGTCAAGCTATATAAAAGATAAGTTAAAAAGTAAAGTCTTCCGTTTTATAACGACTAAAATTCAGAATGCATAATTAATTTTCAGTATACTGAATTAAAGCTTATTGGTAACCACTAGCATAGCAGGCGTTTTATTATATTGGATACAATAAATGGTGAGTTATTTGATTCAGATAAATCACAACCCCACCATTTTTAGTTATAATAAAAAGACCTCCCGGGGCAAGCCAGTAAGTAAACCACCAGGAGGTATATCCGTATATCGGGTTAAGTTCTATCCAACATGACAAAAAACCTTTATATCAATTCATATAACGTATAATAACATTCCAGACTTCTTCTTTTTCCAGGCCCAGTTTCCATGCTCCTACGCCTGCCAAATCGGCTTCATAAATAAGCTTCATTTTTTCCTCAATGGATTTTTCGTCTTCCAGCCACATTTTATATACCGCTCCGTCTTTTTCATATTCGCCGAAATAACTTCCTACAGCCGCATCCCACTTAAGCTCGACATTGTTGTCTGAAAATATTTTGGCTGCCGGTGTCATGGCAAAACTTTCGCTGGACACTTCACCTTCTTTAGTTTCTTTCCATAATCTGGAATAAAACGGGATAGCAATAATGGTTTTTTCTTTCGGAACTTCCTCGAGCGTGTTATCTATAGCTGATTTTACATAATCCAGAGAGGCAACAGGACCTATAACATCAGAACCGGCGTGATGCTCATCATAAGCCATCACTATAATGTAATCAACAATCTCTCCCTGTTCTTTTCTGTTATAGTATTTGTTGTAAGGGGCCGGAACATAGTTGTCCACAGATAGTACAATCCCGTTATTTCTGCATTTTACGGACAGTTCACGGATGAATTGTATGAAATGTTCCCCGGCTTTTGAAGGTATTTTTTCAAAGTCTATATTAATTCCGTTTATTTTATACTGTATTGCAGCTTCCACTAAGGCATTGGACAAGTTTTCCCTGCGTGAGGTATAAGAAAGAAGTTCATACATATCTACATTGTTGCTGAAATCATCGACCAGAGCCCAAACTTCAAGTCCCAACGCCTTGGCTTTTTCTACGTATTCATGGCTTGCCAAAGACGATATAGTTCCCGAAACATCGGTTATACTAAACCAGGTAGGGGATACCACATTAACTCCTTTAGTCTGCCGGATTAACTCCTCCAGCTTGGCACCCGCATCTTTATTAAAAATCTGATGAAAGACCAGATTTATTTTTTCACTTCTTGTAAGGGAAGTATATTCCGGAGCCTGATAGGCACTTCCCTTTGTTTTGTAATAAGATTCTTTAAGATGTTTTTCTTTGACATACCCGATTACACCGTCCTGGGTCATAACTTTTACAAAACCCTTTTTCGGAGCTTCGTCCTTAACAATATACATAAGCTCCTCCCCAACAGACAACTGTACCAAAACAGGGCTTTTAATATCCGGTTTAAATCTTAGCTGTGTAGCCTTACCAACCTCCGTAAATAAATAATCTCCCCATTTGTATTCTATAACAACACGGTTAGGCTCCGTATAAAAACGATATTGCATATCCGAATACTTTTGCACAAAATCCAAAGCCACATAAACCTTATCTCCAAACAGTTTTAAAATCGGGTAATCGGAGGACATCTCGGTTTTAATCATACTTTTTGTTACGGTATATTTATTGCTGGCAGCATCGGCCTGGATTATCTCAGTAGGCGTAGTATAGGTAAGTATATTTTCATTACTGTCCCAATAAAACCTGTGATTGAATTCGTTTGCCACAGTATCATAATCTATATAAACTTTCTGGTCGGCCATAATGCCATATTTGTCATAGATTTCATCCTGAAGAATGATTAAAACTTCATTATCCTTTACCTGATAATACTCATTCAGGGGCATAATTTCCTTGCTGGGGATTATTCTTTTTACTACAGTTACCCCTATCCCTATAGTTAAAACTAAAATTGCGATAACAATACCGACAATTGCAATTTTTGTTTTTTTATCCATACTATCCTCCGACGCCTTTTGCTTGCAGATAAAATGACTTTTACAATTTATATCTCCAATTATAACACTTAAACAGACAATCGTCATTACTAAATTTCGACTTATCCTTTATGAATCTTAATAAATAAAACATATGATGTAAAGTACATATGAAATTCTTCAAAACGATGATTTGCTTTGGTAACGCCTTTTACTTATCAGAAAATAACGTATGATTATCATAATAAATAAGGCATCCCTGCTGTCCCGACAAAACTAAAAGATTCATATAAGGATATGCCCATACCGGCATAACCCGTTTTTCAGGATATTTTGCGGGAAAGCACAGATGCCTTAAATAATACATTTTTCTTTTCACCCAAACATCCGGTCAGCCCCAAAAACTTCCAAATCCAAAAGTAAAGCAAAATATAATACATTGATTAAATCATATCAAAGCAATAAAATTAATTACTTATTAAAAGTATAGAGGGCTTTTAGATCCTGTTTTACTTTTGCATTCGGTTTTTTAACATAGATACAAATTATCAGCTTAAAGAAGACCACTATCTTATAACCTGCTGTCAGGCTAAATACAATTAAGTCCAAAATATGAGGTGCAGATTTAGATCTGATAAGAAGGTTGTATGGCTTTTTTTAATATCTTACGGCATTTGCTATATGCCATTTGTCGGTTTTGTGATATGTGATATGTTATACTTTCTCATTAAAGTTCTGTTACATGCCTATATTTTTCAGCCAAACAGCCTATCAAACAATTTTATAGTTTCCTTGGATAAAAGGGTATAGTCCGTTTCATAAGGAATCTTAATAAAATATTTTCCTGTTTTGCTTGAAATACCCTTTAGTATCTTTTTATTTGCATAAGGTATAATGTAAATCCAATTTTCGCTTCCCCTGATATTTTCCAGAGACTTAACAAGCGCAGCCGTCTTTAACTGATTCCATAATGCCCTGTCTCCTACTATGATTTTTAAACCGCACCGTATAAATTCATCTTTCCAGGATACATAATCCGTACCGAAATCCAGAATATAACACTCATAATAATCCGACATAATTTCCGGAATTTCATTGGATGCAACCTTTTTAAAAAAAGTTATCCGGTCAAAGGAAAACGTTCTTTTGTCTTCCCTGCTCCATTCAAAGGCATCCTGTAAACGGTCAAAATCTCCGTGATTGTTGCATTCCAAAAATGCCGTCCTGATTTTATTTTCTATCCCAAAATAAGAAGCCAAAAGCATACCCGTATATGTTGCTCCTGCACCGCGGTTTGCCCCTATTATGCCTATTGTTCTTTTTTCCCTGAATTTTGCGCATTGCAAATGCTTTTTTAAAAACATGGGTTTTCTTTTCAATCCACCACTTCCTCGGTGCACATTTTAATCAGCTCCCTGAAAAATTCCTTGCTGACCTTATCTTTAGGCATGACAAAAGGGTCCGGTTCATAGGGTATCCGCATGCAGTTTCTGTCAGGCATATGTTTTATAATATGCCCAAATTGCTTTCCGTCCAGAAAATTAAATAAAAATATTATATCTTTATATTCCGATACAATTTCAAGCGCATCTTCGGAAAATCCTAACTCCCAGTCTTTTGCTCCGAGTATAAGGATTTTTACATGGGATTTTAAAAACTCTTCTTTGTTTTGTATATTTAAGTTGCCATAATCCCTTACTATTATATTATACTCGGACAAATCGGCTATATCCTCCTCATCATAACTTACCATAGGTATGCCTTTGAATTTTATTATATCCTGTTCCTTTTTAAGCTCATAATATCTGTTCTTAATCCGCCATATACACCTGCTGTTATTTTGCTCTATATACAGGCAGCTTATATTCTTAGTATTAAAATAGCTGCATAATCGAAAGGCCATATGGGTTGTTCCAATTCTCTTTTGCGCTCCCGCAATGCCTATCTCGACCGATGATCCTGTTCTTATCCTTAATTTTTTCTTTTTGGTAATATCCAACAAATCTTTTTCCAACAGGGCAACGGAAGCATATCTTTGTGACGGATTGTATCGCAGACACCGGCTTATAACTCTTTTAAGATTTTTACCAATGTTTGCCGAAAAATCAATGTGCTCAAACTCTGTGCCAAATTCTAAAACCTTACCCGTAGCCATAAAATATAATAAAATACCTATACCGTATACATCACATCTTTCATCTACGGGGCTATTGTGATATAGTTCCGGTGCCGCATATCCTACTGTTGCATAAAACTCGGTATATGTATCGGCTTCCTCCCTGAATATGGCACTCCCGAAATCTATAAGCTTTAGCTTCATTCCGGAAACTATGATGTTTTCAGGTTTTAGGTCCAAATATAAAATAGGCCGTTTTACCGAGTGGAGATAACGGATTAAATCACAGAGTTGAAGGGCAAAATGAATTATGGCATCTTCATCAAGACAGTTTGCTTGCATAACATATTCTTTCAGAGTTATACCTTCAAGATATTGTTCAATAATATAGGAACCATCTTTATCTTCTTCAATATCATAAACTATAGGAATGCATGAATGTTTCAAATCTTTTAATATTTGTGCTTCCTTAAGCTGCAATTTATACATGGGATGATGTTTGGGGATAAATTTGATAGCCCGATATGATTTGAGTTTGATATGTTCTGCAAGATAGACCTTGGATGAACCTCCAAGACCGAGAAGTTTAATAATGCGGTACTTATCGAACCATATTTCCTTTATGTCCTCAATTTATCCTCCTTTCCTGTCGTTAATCTGTAATCAGGATCATCGCCCTTATTATACCCATAATATGGAAGTAATGCAAGTTATATTGTACAATAATACAAACTTTTTATCTATAAGTATACATGATGTTAAAGCCACTATATGAAAACTTTAATAAAATAAGCATATTTGTTAATGCAAATTTCACAACTTGGCGTATTGACTTTACATGCTTTTTAACTTATACTCTTTTTACACCAATGGTTGGTTACAGATGTATCTTTTGATCAGTTCCTGTTAGTACAGAAAGGGGTGTTCTCTGTGAAGATAGAAAAGATCAATGACAACCAGATTAAATGTACCTTGAATAAGGACGATTTGATAGACAGAGAATTGAAGATTAGTGAACTCGCTTACGGAACCGAAAAAGCCAGAGCTTTATTCCGTGATATGATACAACAAGCATTTTATGAGTTTGGTTTTGAAGTAGATGATATACCTTTAATGATTGAAGCTATTCCGATTTCTACGGATTGCTTGGTTTTGGTTATAACTAAGGTTGAAGATCCGGATGAATTGGACACCCGTTTCTCCAAATTTTCTTCCTTCCATACTCATGATTTATCCGATAAATTCGATGATGACGCTTATGCGGATGAAATAGTAAACCCGTTTGAAAATTTTGATGAATATGATGATGAAATAGAAGAGCCTGCCAACGAAATCGAAGCAGACCCGGAACCTATTGCGGTAAGCAAGTCAGGTGTGTTTATTTCATCCTCCAATTTGTCAAAGGTTTATTCCTTTGCTTCCCTTAGCGAAGTTATCGAATTGGCAAAAATACTTAAGGGTATTTATGACGGCAGCAATTCGCTGTATAAAGATCCGGTTACATCAACCTATTATTTAGTTGTGAATATATCAGGTCACACGCCTGAAGAATACAATAAAATAAGCAATATAATTTCCGAATTCGGTAAACCGGAGCGAACCAATTATGCTTCCGTGAATTACTATAATGAACATTTTGAAGTAATCGTTAAGGATAAAGCATTGCAAATCCTGGCTGTCATGTAGCACTAACTTCTAAAAAAAGGATGCCAAAAAGTTGTACTTTTAGGCATCCTCTTTTTTTACGTTTTATTAGACATTATTCGGTATCTGAAAAAGTTACTCACCGATTACAGCATTAATTCTGTCTATAAGCTCATCGGGATCAACACCATGTACAAGGGCAGCCTCTTCCAAAGTTTCAGCCTGGGAAGCTGGACACCCAAGACAGTGCATACCTATTTCAAGTAATACCGGAATAATATTCTGATCCATGGCAATTGCCTGACCAATTGTCATGTCCTTAGTTACAGCAGCCATACACTTACCTCCTTAACCAGTGGCCATATCGTTAACCACATTATAAACCAAATTAGGCTAAATTTAAGTAGCCTAGGCAACATTATATGCTATTGGGTCTTATACGTCAAGAATATATTCTATATGGAGCTAATTGCGATGTACGCAGAACCTAGATATGTAAATAATAGAGAGTGGG
>CAZIHC010000012.1:0-11621 GCA_964538605.1 uncultured Herbinix sp.
TCCTTTAACCAGGATTCATATTTAGCTTTGGACTGGAATGCACGAGCAGTAACAGTATATTTACCAGCCTTTGTAGCCTTGAATACGCCACTGTCATCGATTGTAGCGCCGTCTGCAGGCTCTACTGTCCATCTGGTGATGGAAGAAGCCTTCTTTGTGCTTCCTGAATTGGTTACAAAGCTTCTGTTGAACTCATTTTCCTGACCAACCGCAAGCTTGTTGCCTTCAGGAATGTTAGTAATCTTAACTTCTTTGATGTTATCTCTTACGGTTACTGTTGCGGAAAGCTTAGCAACTTCCTCACCGTCTTTGTCGGTGATATAAACAGTAACTTTTGTTTTGCCAACGCCGGTTGCAGTAACTACACCCTTGCTGTCAACAACTGCAACATCTTCGTTAGCAGATTCCCAATCATATTTCCAACCTTTTTGCTTGTTGGAGATGTTGAAGTCATACTCGTTCTTGCCTTCTACATCAAGATGCAGATACTTGCTTGTAGCATTGAGTTTCGGCTTCTTAGCAGCGAAAGCTCCTGCAGCAGGATACAGTACTGAAAGTACCATTGCTACAGCAAGAACGAAAGACAACTTCTTAAAGAACTTTGTCTTCATATTCTTACTTCCTCCTTAAAATATATGATTTTGATATTATATTTTTGCGTTGCCTTACTGATTCACAAAGTCTACAACCCCCGTAAATTCAGCAAAGTAACGCATCAATATAATCATTCCAACAACAAGATGATTATAACAATAAAGGTATTAAAGGTCAAGTCTTTTCTCTCTGATATTGGATATTTTACCAGTTTAACCCGGTCCCTTTACCGTTATAATCCGAGTCAGATGATTATATTGTAGTCAAATCGACTTCAGGGATTACCCCTCTTTACATTCCCCTTAAGGCATATCCCAAAGCAGTTTAGAATAGGATGTGACTTTATCTGCCGGCACGGGATTTACCATAAGGTTCCTGCGCTCTTGACTATGTCTATATAATGCACTGTGTATGTGTCAAATTTATGTCAGGCATTTGTCATAATTAGATTATTTTTAAAATATTCTCCACCTGGGCTTTCATTTCGCCCACTTTACACACCCTTGTATGCCTTATCTTCGCGTTATTCAGCTCTTCCACGGCACCCGGTATAGGCACTTTAGAAACTTCTCTAAGCAGTTTGGCCTGTTCATAATCATCCTCAGGTATGTTTTCTATTCCTAAAGCTTCCAGCACACTTTCAGAAAACTTATAAGGGCTGGCTGTAGACACTATTACCGTCATTGCCGGGTCTATGTCATTTTTAAAATATTTTTCATACACGGCCGCAGCCACAGCCGTATGTGTATCCATAACATAACCTGTTTCTTTATATACTTCATAAATTGCCTTTTTAGTTTCCTCAATTGTTGCATAACCACCGCAGAAATCCTTCAGATTAGTTCTCATATTGGTTGATATTTCATATCTTCCGCCGTTATTCAGTGCCTGCATCAATTCTGCGGTCTTTTGTGTATCCTCGCCTGATATATGATAAATCAAGCGTTCCAAATTACTTGAAACCAAAATGTCCATTGAAGGCGAAATTGTCAGGAAGAATTCCCTGTTTCGGTCATATACTCCCGTACTGAAAAAGTCATAAAGTACTTTGTTGTCATTGGAAGCACAAATCAGTTTATCTATAGGAAGGCCCATTTTTTTTGCATAATAAGCCGCAAGGATATTTCCGAAATTCCCCGTAGGAACAACAAAATTGATCTTTTCCCCGCTTTTTAATTCATTTCTTTTGTAAATTTCCATATAAGCATAAATGTAATACACGATCTGAGGAACCAAACGGCCTATATTAATGGAATTGGCCGATGAGAAACGGTAACCCGCCTTCTCCATTTTTTCTTTTAAATCGGTGTCGTTAAATATCTTTTTTACCCCTGTCTGTGCATCGTCAAAATTACCCTTTATACCTATAACATAGGTATTGTCGCCTTTTTGTGTGACCATTTGCTTTTCCTGTACCCTGCTTACACCGTCCTTGGGATAAAAAACAATAATCTTTGTCCCTTTAACATCGGCAAAACCGGCCAAAGCAGCTTTACCCGTATCCCCTGATGTTGCCGTAAGGATTACAATATCATCATTTATATTATTCTTCCTGGCTGCTTTTGTGAGCAAGTGAGGTAATATTGAAAGGGCCATGTCCTTAAATGCTATTGTCGCACCATGAAAGAGTTCAAGATAGTTCATTTTGCCTACCTTTTTAAGCGGGGCTATTTCCGGCGTATCAAATTTATCGTCATACGCCTTATTTATGCAATCCTTTAATTCCTCTTCGCTGTAATCGGTTAAGAATTTACTTAAGACTTCATAAGCAAGTTCACGATAATTCATCCCTGCCAACTCTTCGACAGACTTTGATAATTGTGGTATTGTTTCAGGAACAAACAAGCCTCCGTCCGGTGACAATCCCTGAAGAATTGCCTGGGATGCGGTTACTTTTATACTTTTGTTTCTTGTACTGTGATACATCAGATTCATAATCCAAAGTCCCCTTTATTGATAATTTATTGCTTTAAGACGGATAGATTTGCCTGCCCCGGTAAATAAAACCGCCATTTTAATTAAAATTATTATCACTTAAAAATTTTCGATTATTAGTACAATATAATCACCGTATACAGTTAAATTAATAAGACCTTTTAAAAAGATAATTATTCAATAAGTAAGATTACAATAGCAACACATTATAAATTTAAAAATATTCTTTCTTTTTTTAGTTCAAGAAAAGTTCTGTATTTTAGGGATTGTAATATCCCACCTTATAAGCCCGGTCAGTTAATCTGTCTTTTAGAAACGAAAATAATCCGCCCTTTTAGGGCGGATTATAACATATCTTGTTTTCAGTTTCCAGTACTGTAATTATTTTTTAATTTACTTTAACTTAAAATTTTTTATTAAGCTATTTGTAAAATTCATGAGAGCCGTGCTTGAAAAGCCACTTCAAATTGTTGTCAAACCATTTTATACTGCTCTTTTTTGCAAGTTTTCTTGACATAAAATATAAAGCACCCTGAGAATAATCTTCACCGTTTAATGCTCTTTGAACGGCTTCTTTGGTTTCTTTCGAAACCTTTACTTTCCAATACCTTTTATCCGCAACAGGAGAAAACTGATAGTCATCTCCTACCTTTTGGAATATTACTTCTTTTATCGTATCTGGGAAATTTTCATCTGCCAACCGGTTCAGAACGACATTGGCGACCAGTATTTTACCGATAAGGTCTTCACCTGTTGCTTCGGCTTCGACTATTCTTTCAAGCATTGTCACTTCTTCCTCAGTAACCGAGATTGCAGGTGTATTTATGTCTGTTTCAACCGAAAAGCTTTCGATGGTCTGCTCATCTTCCGGGTTTAAAATTTCATGGTTTTTCATGTGATTAAGCAGACGGTCATATTCTTCATCATTCATAGCTAAACCAAGAAGCCAGTTGGTATCGTCCGATAAAACCTTTGTGTATTTCTCTTCATTTTTTTGTCTGTAACTTTGATGGTATTTTTGCAGGTAATCGGTTCTGTATTCTACCCGGTAATTATCCTCCTCTGATATTGTAGTTTCAGTCAAATTATTAAATTCAATTGTTTGATTTTCTTCATTGGAAGATGCTTTAACACCGTCTGCTCTGGATTTGATGTTATATAAAGCATCAGATCCGATAACCAGCAAAAGGACTGACAAAGCATAAGCTGCAAATACCATGTAAATGCCATGAGCATTGTCTCGCAGCTTTTTCCTTTGAAGAAATGAATTTATGATAGTCATAACTGTTATCCTCTTTCTCCTTTATCTTATTTTGTTACCATAAATTGGCATTATTCTTAATGCTAAGCTGCATTATATGTTCGATGAATTTCAGTGTCAATAAGAAATTAAAAATTTCGTTAGTTGCCACTATTATCCACTTACATAATTTGTATATAATAGTTATTTTGAACAATGATTTATTTCATATTGATTTATAATTTATTAACTTTAGACAAGGAATTTTTAACAAATTATTAAAATTATATTAAATATTTTATGTAAATACGTGGAAAATTATTCATATTCTACCGAAATAGTACAAAACCAAAGTATAACTTTTACATTCTACACAAATAGAAAATATTAATTTTTTGGCATACGCACTCGATAATTGCGATTATAAATTCAATCTGTTATATTTATATTGGAACTGCCACTTTTCAGTTACGGAGGTTTGGATGTTACCCGGAGTCTACTGTACCAGAAAGAAAAACCAGGAATTGTATTACAGAGCTTCCATTACTCATATGGGAAAACACATAAGCCTGGGGAGTTTTCCTGCTGAAAACGATGCCCATAAGGCATACATGTTTGCCCGGGAAGTCTTATCAGATACAGATAAATGGAATATCGAAAATTACCCGTCAAATTGCCCGCTTACTTTTGAAAAATGGGTTGTTTTGATAAATTTAAGAGATAACGGTATTTATTTTAAAAATCCCATATATTTAAGAAAACATTACTTTCTTTATTATGTAGACCAGAATTTAGCACTAAAATTTGATGTAGACGATTTATTCTATTACGCAAGACATAAGATTTTACGACGAGGAGGCCGTTTGTTTGTCTCCGAATACGGGATGCAGACAGGACTCCTTAACCGTTATGGTATCAGAAACTATGCGGTTTCGGGAAAGGACTTCCTGTTTATTAATGGTGACGATACCGACTTCCGCTATTCAAACATCGAAATCATCAACCGCTATCACGGCGTATCAAAGTGTTTTAAAAAGAATTCACCGATTTACATAGCTAAAATAAATATAAACGGATACTATATAATAGGAAGATATTCTACAGAAGACGAAGCGGCAATTGCATATAATAAAGCCGTAAATATATTAAAAAATAAAGGATTAAATAAGAATTACCCTCAAAATTATATTGAAGGCATGGACGAGATAACTTATGCCGCCATATACCAACGCATAAGAATATCAAGAAAAATTTTGGAGTTGCAGATTTGATTCGCCTTAACATATATTATTAATTTTTTTAAGTTCAAAAAACTCTTCAAATAAACATTTTATATGTTATAATCGATTTATATTTTTTCTTCTTCCGTTATTATATTAACTTAGAGCCGCAGATATATGCGGGATAATGCTGTTCTCTCCCGTAAATATCTGCGGCTCAATTTTCGCATCAATGCTGCTAATAATCAATATGTCTGAGCAATTGAAGAAATTAACGCTAATTTATATTATTCTTTTAAAAATATTACTTTAAGCTATTTTAATTTATATATTGCAGTAAACTATGAATTGGAAACTGTTCTTCATTTACATTTACTCGTTTACGTGCTAGAATACATATAGTGAGTAGCACAGATGGTCGCGCCTTTTTAAAGGTGAGGAAAGTCCGGGCTTCACAGGGCAGGGTGCCGGATAACGTCCGGTGGAGGCGACTCCAAGGCTAGTGCAACAGAAATAAACCGCCGAAGCATTTTGTTTCGGTAAGGATGGAAAGGTGGTTTAAGAGACCACCGCCCTTCCGGTAACGGAAGGGGCAGATGTAAACCCCACCCGAAGCAAGGCCTAACAGAAAGCGATACGGTGGCCCGCCGTGCTTTCGGGTTGGCCGCGCGGCAACAGGCGAAAGCGGTTGCCGGAGCTGTATGGCGACATACAGTCCAGACAGATGACCATCCGCGACAGAACCCGGCTTACCGTGCTACTCATCCTTTTTTGCTTTAAAGTATTTTATGCTTTAAGGCATTTTTTTATATTAATTGATACGTAAAAATTGCAAATAATAAAGACGGAAATTGCTTTTAATTGTGAAATAATCTTTTTTATGTCGGTCATACCTTGAAACAGCTTCCTCCTACAAATTCTTTTAGGATAGAATTGTTAGGTACCGCATCAGCCGGTGCCCCGATAAAATAGTCAAGAAATTTCAGCAATCTCTTTGCTTCTACATACTCTTCGCTGTTTCTATCCACGCCAAACAATAAGGGCTCGGCATAAACTTTTAATACCGCAAGCTCATAGATGAGGGCAGAGTTAAACATTATGTCAGCCTCTTCCTGGAAAGGGAATATATATTCTTCTCCTCTTCTTACTGACGGCCACATGGATATGGTAGTTTGTGCTGATGCCCCTCTCGTTCTTGCGTCCCTTACCATTCTGCGAAGCAGTCTTCCGTCGGTGGTGGGTATTCTGTTATGCTCATCAATGTTAAGCTGTGTCAGAGCACTGATATATATTTTAAACTTTCTTTCCCTTGGCAGTGAATAAGACAATTCGTCATTTAAACCGTGGATTCCTTCTATAACCAATATTCCGTCCTTGCCTATGTTAAGATAATGGCCTTTATATTCCCTCCTGCCGGTTATAAAATTAAATACCGGCATTTCAACAGTCTTTCCGTTCATCAAATCCGTCATGTCCTTATTAAACTGTTCCAGATCTATAGCATGTAAGCTTTCAAAATTATAATTGCCGTTTTCGTCTCTAGGTGTCTTTTCCCTCTCAACAAAATAATTGTCTACCGCTATAGGATATGGCTTTAATCCATGGGCTCTAAGTTGTATAGTAAGCCTGTGGGAAAAGGTGGTTTTACCTGACGAAGAAGGACCCGCAATCATTATAAATCTTTTGTCTTTTTCTTTTTTAATTGCATCGGCTATTTCACTTATTTTCTTTTCCTGAAGGGCTTCCTGGACCAAAACCAGTTCATTGAACTTGCCCTGGGCTATTAAATCATTAAGGGCACCGACATTGTCAACCTCCATCATTTTAGCCCACTCATTTGATTCCCTCAGTGTAAGATATAATTTTTTCCTGGGCTCAAAAGGTTCTACAAGGGTAGGCTTTTTCATCCTAGGAAGTATAAGAACAAACCCTTCTTCATACAATTGAAGATCAAAATATTTCAGCATACCTGTGCTGGGAGGCATATACCCGTAAAAGTAGTCTTCAAATCCGTCAAGATCATATATATTTGTCTTTGATGTACGGCGGTATCTGAACAGCTTTTCCTTGTCACGCATTCTGTACTTGGAAAACAATTCAATCGCATCATCAGTATCAATACTTCTTTTATTAAACGGCAGGTCTTTTCTTACAAATTCCTTCATCCGTTCTTTAACGGCTTCTATCCGTTCTTTTGTTAACGGTACTTTCCCTTCATAATCAAAATATAAACTATTGCCCAGAGAATACTCCGCAGACACCTTTTCTATATTTTCACCGCCAAATTCGGCATAAAAAGCCTTAAGCAGCACTAAAATCATACCTCTGATATATGTCTTGTGTCCGGCATCCTCGGCCGTAGTAACAAAGCGTATCGTGCAATCCTCAGATATCGGTTTAAACAGCTCCATCAGTTTATTATTGACAAATGCAAGGATGATATCGTTTTCATATTCTTTTTGATATTCGGCCGCTATATCCAGCAATACGGTATTTGCCGGATACTCTTTAACATTACCATTTACTTTTATTTTTACAGTCTTACTGCCCATTATCTTCCCTCCCTATAATAACTTATGGCATGGTCAATAACAGTTATCAGTTCAACCAATTCATTTTGCCTTTCGATAGATTGTTTAGTAGGCAATGTAATTAATTCATTGTAAATATTCTTATAAACCTGCTTTTCTGATTGCAAGTATTCATATAATACCGGATTTTTTTCTTCAAGAAGCAATCTTCCGTAATAAAAATGTTCCGGTTTAGTAAGCTGATAATCTCTTTCATTTAGATTGGCAGATGTTCTTGCTTTTAATATAACATAAAATTTCCCGTCTTCTTTGAGCATGCTCTCTTTTATAATCAAAAACCCCAAATCCTTCAAAGTTTTTCTGACAAAGTGGATTTCGGACTGAGGCTGCAGGACCAACTCATTCACTGCGGAAAGAGCTTTCATGTTGCCTGTTAAAATTCTTATCATAAGCCTTCCGCCCATACCGGCAATCAGTATTGTATCGACCTCTCCTGCCTGTAATTTTGCCAATCCGTCTGATTTTCTTATCGCAATCTTATCCGCTACCCCATACTTTTCTATATTCTCCCTTGCCTTATCGAGAGGTCCCTGATTTACATCCATAGCTATTACATAAGGAGATATCCTGTTTTTTACTAGATATATCGCCGTATATGCATGATCACATCCTATATCGGCAACCCGATTGCCGGGTGTCACCATTGATGCTACTGCCTGAAGTCTTTTTGAAAGCTGCATATTTTTCATCTCCAATAACATGTTTATAATATATTACCATATTGTGCCTCATTATACCATAGGTCTTAATTTGTCTAAAAAATCAATAAAATATGTAAGCAAATGATTAATCCTCAGATATAAAAGGAGACTAAAAACCTAAATTCTTAGGTTTTAAAGTCTCCCTTCAAAATCCTATTTTACTCCAGATAATCTTTAAGTTTCCGGCTCCTGCTGGGATGCCTGAGTTTCCTTAAAGCCTTGGCTTCAATCTGACGGATTCTTTCTCTTGTAACATTAAATTCCTTACCGACTTCTTCTAAAGTCCTGGCTCTTCCGTCATCCAAACCGAATCTCAGTCTGAGCACCTTTTGCTCTCTTTCGGTTAATGTTCCGAGAACTTCAACCAATTGTTCCTTCAGCAAAGTGAAAGCCGCCGCATCGGCAGGTACCGGCACGTTATCATCCTGAATAAAGTCCCCAAGATGGCTGTCTTCTTCTTCACCGATAGGTGTTTCAAGAGAGACCGGTTCCTGAGAGATCTTCTGTATTTCTCTTACCCTGTCAACAGAAATATTCATTACTTCGGATATTTCCTCGGGGGTCGGCTCCCGTCCGAGTTCCTGCAACAGCTGTCTTTGAACCCTGGTCAGTTTATTTATTGTTTCCACCATATGAACCGGTATACGAATGGTTCTTGCCTGATCAGCAATAGCTCTTGTGATTGCCTGTCTTATCCACCATGTAGCATAGGTACTGAATTTAAAGCCCTTACGATAGTCGAATTTCTCCACGGCTTTAATAAGTCCCAGATTACCTTCCTGAATAAGGTCCAGGAACAGCATTCCGCGGCCGACATATCTTTTTGCTATGCTGACAACCAGCCTGAGATTTGCTTCGGCCAGCCTTTTTTTGGCCGATTCGTCTCCTTCTTCCATCCTTCTTGCCAGTTCGTTTTCCTCTTCTGCCGTAAGCAAAGGAACCTTGCCTATTTCCTTAAGATACATACGGACCGGATCTTCTATGTTAATGCCTTCCGGAATGGATAAATCCAGGGCTTCAGCATCGATATCCCCATCATCCGGAATAATATCATCATCATCGGCATCAGAAAACCGAAGAACGTCCACGTTATGCTTTTCCAGGTAGTCATAAATTTTTTCAATTTTCTGAGGATCTAATTCCATATCTGCAAAAAAGTCATTTACTTCCTGATATTCAAGAACATTCTTCTTCTTTTCTGCATATGCCAGTAGTTCCTTTAATCTTTCTGTAAATTTAACGATATTTTCATCCATAGATAATCCTTCCTTTTCTAACATGTTTATATTCTAACCAGCATTCCGTTAAATATGCAATTTATGCTAACAGCCGTAAATTCACGCGTTTGCCAAATATCCGTATATTGCGTAATTTACACAGCAGCACATGCTTGCAGTATTACTTCAAAGCTGTTGCAATTCTTTTCTTAAGATCCGCTTTTTGTCTTATAATATCCTGCAGAAGTACGGTATCATTTTTTTCAATAGCCTTAAAACTTTGCTTGTCCAAACTGTCTTCCTTCAGTCTGTAAACGGTGTCAAACAGGGCTTTTTGTCTTTCAGCTTCTTGTATCTCACCCAGCAGTTGGGCGTTAAAAAGAGCAGCAGCTTCCGACTGCATGGTTGTATCTTCAAAATAGCTGATTATTTTTGCCGGTTCCACCTTATTACCGTTTTCATATTCTTCAAAGACTAATTTTGCAACCTGTGCATATATCCCGTCGGTAAAATCTTCTGGTTTTATAATACCTTTTAATTTATAGTAAATTTCCGGATCTTCTGAAATCCATGTAATAAGCAGTTTTTGAATTTTATCTATACCGTCTGAACCTCCGGTTTTTTCCTTTGACCTTGCTTCAGCAGGTTTCCTTACGGCCGGAGCTTCTTTAGTCCCGGCTCCCAATCTTGCGACCAGCCTATGTAACAGGGCTGCATCTATTTTATATGTTTTAGCCACAGCATCCAAATAAAAATTCCTTTCCAAATCGTCGGTAAAAGAAAGAAGTTTTTTTGCCACTTCATTAAAAAATTTCAGCTTATCTTCCGGATCATCCATATCATAACTGCCCTTAAGAACATCAATTTCGAAGAAAAAACTGTTTTTTGCGTTATCTATTCTCTTTTTGTATTCCTCTGCTCCCAGGGCCTTTATAAATTCATCGGGATCTTTATAGGGATGCATGTCCAATACCTTGACGCTTAACCCGTAATCCCTCAATATCTGGATTGCGCGGAGGGCCGCTTGTATCCCGGCTTTATCACTGTCAAAGGTAAGTATGACTTCCTGAGTATATCTCTTGATTAAGCCGGCGTGATGTTCAGTAAATGCAGTACCCAGGGTCCCGACCGCATTGGTAAAACCCGCCTGATGTAAAGCGATAACATCCATATATCCTTCACATATAAGAAAATACGATTCCCGGGACCTGCGGGCTATGTTTAGGCCGTATAAAATCCTGCTCTTGTCAAAAATAACTGTTTCCGGAGAATTTAGGTATTTGGGGTTGCCGTTACCCATAACCCGTCCGCCGAATCCGACTACTCTGTTACCTACGTCCATTATGGGAAACATAATCCTGTCCCAAAACTTATCATGCCCGCCCCGTACCTCATCAAATGATATAAGGCCGGACTGCTTAAGCAGTTCATCTTCATATCCAAGTTTCTTTAAATACATATAAAGGTCATCACTGAAACGGTTGGCATATCCCAGTCCAAAGGCTTTAATTGTATCCTCGCTTAATCCTCTTTCGGCCAAATACTGTCTGGCAGCTTGTCCCCTTTCAGATCTCAACTGAAAGTAATAGTATCTGGCAGCTTCTTTGTTAATTTCCATCAGGCGGTTTTTTAAATCCGCCTGACGTTTTTCCCTCTCGGAAAATTCCTGTTCAGGCAGCTTAATTCCTGCCCTTTCTGCCAGGTATTTTAATGCCTCCACAAAAGTAAAGTTCTCATATTCCATAATGAAAGTAAAAACATTTCCCCCTACACCGCATCCGAAGCAGTAATACATCTGTTTTGACTGACTGACGCTGAACGAGGGTGTTTTTTCATTATGAAAGGGGCACAGGCCCATATAATTGCTGCCTGTTTTTTTCAACTTTATGTATGAACCTATTACGTCAACAATATCATTTCTCAATCGGACTTCTTCCACTATTTCATCGGGATAATACATTTACAATCCTCCCATCTGTTTAGCATCAATAAACACTCCAAGCTGATGGGATCATGAGCTGCTTAAATTTAGCGACCGCATAACGGTCAGTCATACCCGCAACATAATCACATACCACCTGATAAGTAGGTTCATTGAACTTTTCTATCCGCGAGAAATATTC
>CAZIHC010000012.1:11721-18723 GCA_964538605.1 uncultured Herbinix sp.
ACCAGGGTATCACCCAAAATTTCTTTATACTCCTTTGGAATATCTTCTTCTTTGATAATACCTCCTCTTATGGCATCATCCGTATCATGATGTACATAAGCAATTTTATCGCTTAACCTTACTACCTTCCCTTCCAATGTGGAAGGCATAGTAGACATTTGGTGATTTCTTATGCCATCTCTTACCTCCTTGGTAAGATTAAGGCCTTTTCCGTGATTTTCAAGTAATTCTACAACACGGATACTTTGGAGATAATGTTTAAAGCCTCCCGGGCAAACCCTGTTTAGCGCCCTCTCCCCTGCATGGCCAAAGGGGGTATGTCCCAAATCATGTCCTAAAGCAATGGCTTCGGTCAAGTCCTCGTTCAACCTTAGGGCTTTGGCAATGGTCCTTGATATCTGGGAAACCTCCAGGGTATGAGTTAATCTGGTCCTGTAATGATCTCCTTCAGGTGCAAGAAAAACCTGTGTCTTGTGCTTAAGTCTTCTGAAAGCCTTGGAATGCAGTATCCTGTCTCTGTCTCTTTGATAAACAGGCCGGATATCGCATTGTTCTTCCTCGTAATCCCTCCCTTGAGACTGATCTGAAAATGCCGCATATGGGCTTAATATTTCGTGTTCCCTAAGTTCGAGCCTTTGTCTGATAGTTAAGTTGTTACTCATAACATCCTCCTTACTATCAAAAAACATACCAACCCTTTTTGTACTTTAGGATGTCACCCGGAAAGTAACCTGTAATACTAATATTCTACAAAGACTTACTATTTCCTTTTTTAATTTATAAATTTATATAAATTTCATAAATTTAAATACTAAATACCTTATTCATGCAACCAGATTGCCGAACCGGGAACGTAAAAACACACATAATGCTTTTAACACTATGTGTGTACTTACCGTATGCATATCCAATATAATTTTTCATTGATACTATATCATTCCGACCGTTCTTGAGACTTTGCCGCTTCCTCTTTCTTTTTTAAAGCTTCCCTTTCCCTTTTTGAAAAAACACATCCGCAATAATCCTGACGGTACAAACCGTATTCCTTTGATAAATTTATGGACCGCTGGTAACCGCCTCTCTTTTTAAAATCCGAAGGCAAAAAGGAAACACCGTATATAGCGGCAACTTCCTGTCCTATTTCATTAAGCTTGGCTGCATTTTTCAGCGGACTTATTGTAAGTGTGGTTGTAAAATAATCAAATCCGCCTTCCTTAGCTATCTTGGCAGCCTCCTCAAGCCTTAAGCGGTAACATATAAAACATCTTTCTCCGCCTTCGGGGTCATTTTCATGTCCCCTTACAAGTTCATAATATTTATGTGATTCATATTTTCCTTCTTTAAACAATACAGGGTATTTTAGGGGCATTGATGAAATCAGTTTTTCCTGTTCCTTAACCCTTCTTACGTATTCTTCCTCCGGATAGATGTTGGGATTATAATAAAAAACAGTTATGGCAAAATATTCGGATAGATATTCCAGTACATAACTGCTGCAGGGTGCGCAGCAACTGTGTATCAAAAGTTTCGGAGGTTTATACGGTTCTTCTTTTTTTAGGTTGTTAATTATTTTATCAAGTTCCATCTGGTAATTCATAATCTGCTCCTATGGTTTGCCGATCATCAGGTTAAGTTTACGGTTTACTCTGACTTGTTCGGATACAAGGCGGCAAATAAGTATTACCTCATTGCCGCCTAAAATAATCTTTATTCAATATTAAGTCGATTAAATCATTTAACAGCTGCTTTCCGTTCGTTTATATATTTTTGTAAAAAGTCAAACAATACATCCATCTGCTCTTCGGTTCCTATTGAAATTCTAAGATAGTTGTCAATTCTCGGCAGTTCGAAATAGCGGACAAGGATGTTGTTTTTTCTTAAAGCATTAAACAGTTCCTTTGCCGGGATAAATTCATGGGTTACAAACAAAAAGTTGGTACTTGATTCCGGAAAGCTAAATCCGAGTTCTTTGAATTTTTCGGCAGCTTTTTCCCGTATTTGGATAATTTTTTCTATCGAATCCCTGAAATAATTTTTATCCTTTACCGCTTCCACTCCCGCCAAAATGGCAGCCTGGTTTAATGTATATGAATTAAAGGAATATTTTACGTCATTTAAAGCCTTAATAAGCTTCTTGCTTCCGATAGCAAAACCTATTCTCATTCCGGCCATGGCCCTGGACTTTGAGAATGTCTGTACTATCAGAAGATTATCATATTTTTTTGTTAAGGGAATGGCCGATTCTTTTGCAAAGTCTACATATGCTTCATCAACAATAACTACGGAATCGTGATTGTGTCTTACTATGTCCTCAATGGTTGAAATATCTTCATATATGGATGTAGGGGCATTAGGATTGGCTATAACTACACCCCCGTTATCCTTATAATAATCCTCTTTAACTATGTGAAAATGTGAATCCACAGCCTGCGTTTCATAGGGTATCCGGTACAAATCGCACCAGACCGGATAAAAAGTATAAGTAATATCAGGAAACAGGACAGGTTTATCGGAATTAAAAAAGGTCAAAAACGCCATAGCAAGAACATCGTCCGAACCTATCCCCACGAAAACTTCCTCTTTATCCACTCCATAGAATTTGGCCAATTCTTCGACAAGAAGCCCGATTGAAGGATCGGGATACATGCGAACGTTGTCCTCATCCATGTTTTTTATTGCCTTCAATACTCCCGGTGCGGGAGGAAAAGGATTTTCGTTGGTGTTAAGCTTAACAACCGATTTATCCTTAGTCTGCTCTCCGGGAACATAAGGCTTTACCCTCCGGATATACTTTTCCCAAGCTCTCACATTTCCTTCGCTCAATCTTTTAACCTCCCATAATCCCTGGCCAGATTTTTAAACCCGGGCAAGGAACGTTTAATCATATCGTAATCTACACAGTAGGCAATCCTTACATATCCCGGACAATCAAAGGATGAACCGGGTACGATTAAAATGTTATATTTCTTTGCCGCCTGAGCAAATTTTTTGTCATCCTCTTCCAGGGCTTTTACAAAGAGATAAAAAGCTCCCTGCGGTTTTACACATTCATAGCCGTAAGACAAAAGGCTGTTATAAAGCAGTTCCCTGTTCCGGTTATAAACTTCCACATCCACCTGAACATCAAGGCATCTGGCAACTGCTCTTTGGATAAGTGACGGAGCATTGACAAATCCCAAAATTCGTGTGGCCACATTGGCAGCCGCAATCAGGTCTTCATAGTCGTCTGTTTCGGAAGGTATAACAAGATATCCTATTCTTTCTCCGGGAAGGGAAAGTGATTTGCTGTATGAGTATACAACAACGGTATTTTTATAATATTTTGTAAGATAAGGCACTTCCGTATTGTCATAAACCAGTTCCCTATACGGTTCGTCGGAAATAAGATAAATTGATGTATTATATTCCTGCTGCTTTTTATTAAGTATTTCAGACAGCCTGCGGATTGTATCTTCCGAATATACAACTCCGGTCGGATTATTGGGCGAATTTATAATAACAGCCTTTGTTTTATTTGTTATCCGTTTTTCAAATTCATCAAGATTTGGCTGGAAAGTTTCGCAGTTCGGAGGTACTACCACCAAAATTCCGTCAAAGTTGCTCACATAATTTCGGTATTCACCGAAATAGGGAGCAAAAGTAACAACTTCATCACCGGGATTTAGCAGGGATTTTAATATAACATTCAATCCTCCTGCCGCTCCGACAGTCATGACTATATTTTCATGGTTAAAATTTGTACCATATTTTTTGTTAACCGATGAAGCTATTTTTTCACGTACATCTATATAACCGGAATTGTTCATATAACCGTGAACAAGATCCGGCTCCTCTTCGTTTAAAATACTTATCAATGCTTCCTTAATATGCAAAGGAGGTTCGACACTCGGATTCCCCAGGCTGAAATCGTAGACATTTTCCGCACCGTAAATTTCCGCAAGCCGTTTTCCCTCTTCAAACATAGCCCGAATTACCGAACTGTTTTTGACAAAGCCCAACATCTTATCCGAAATCATAATATTCCTTCTTTCTAAAAATGGTTATCACACTGCCTAAGCAAATTTTACCGGAAGCGGATATCCAGATATGCTTTAACTATATCAACACATTTCCTAAAACCCAATTGGCTGCTGTTTAAGCACAAATCATAATTTCTGGCATCATTCCAGTTCCTTCCGGTGAAATATTTATAATACTCGGCTCTGCGTTTATCTATAGAAATAATCTGTTTCTCCAGCTCTTTTTCAGATTTTCCGGTCATTTCCTTAAGAGTCCTTATGCAGTCTTCAAGGGGGGCATGGACAAACACTTTAACCACATTATCAAAGTCTTTTAGAATATAATCTGCTGCCCTTCCGACTATCACGCAAGATTCCTGTTGCGCCAGTTCTTTAATTATCTTGGCCTGGTAGTTAAATAAATTTTCGTTGGAAACAAAATCATCCCTGTCGGGAGGAATCAGTTCCCCTTTGTACGCTTTCTTTGCAATTTTAAAAAGCAGGCTCTTTTTTAACTGTTCGTCTGCCTTTGCAAACAGCTCCTCGTTTATACCGCTGTCGTCCGACGCAAGTCTAAGCAATTCACGGTCATAAAATGAAATCCCCAACTCCTCAGCCAACATCTTGCCTATTGTTCTTCCCCCGCTGCCATATCCTCTGGCAATAGTAATCACATACTTTTTCATACATTTCACCTTCCCAATAGTCGGCTTAAGCCCTTAATATAGTTTGCGATGCTTAATTTTATATAATGAATCTTAATTATTTAGATTTTCATAGCCTGTGGTTTATTCACCCAAATAAGCTTTTTTCACCGATTCGTTATTCAGCAGTTCCTTTGCATCGCCCTCTAAAACTATATTCCCGGTTTCAAGCACATATGCCCGGTTAGCAATAGATAAGGCTTTCTTTGCATTTTGCTCAACCAAAAGAACCGTTGTACCGCTCTTGTTAATACTTTTTATTATATCAAATACCTCTTCCACAAGAATAGGTGACAGTCCCATAGAAGGTTCATCCATTAATATAATCTTGGGTTTTGACATAAGAGCTCTTCCCATTGCCAGCATCTGTTGCTCTCCGCCGCTTAAGGTTCCGGCCATCTGATTTCTTCGTTCTTTTAATCTGGGAAATCTAGTAAATACCTGTTCCAAGGTTTCTTCAATCTCGTCTTTATTGCTTCTGGTGTAGGCTCCCATCAGAAGATTTTCATATACCGTAAGCTGGGAAAAAACCCGCCTGCCTTCCGGTACATGGGCTATTCCCATAGCTACAATTTTATGGGGATGTATCTTTTGAAGGTCAACTCCACCGTATAAAATTTCACCCTGTTTTGCGGCTATCAAACCCGAAATAGTCTGCAAAATCGTGGTTTTGCCCGCACCGTTGGCACCTATTAAAGCAATTATTTCGCCTTCTTCAACCTTGAATGAAACCCCTTTTATAGCCTGAATAACACCATAATAAACCTGCAAATTTTTAACTTCTAACATTCGATAATTCTCCTTTTATATATTAAGGATTAATATTGCTGCCGGAGGAATTTCTCTCCTTTTTATTATAATGATTCTTTTCCGCAAGAGAATTGGTTCTCCTAATTAACCGAAGAAATTTTATCTAAGTAAATTTAACAAAGTAATTCTAACTATAAACGGTGAAATATTACGATTTCGTTCGATGTCAGCAAATATTATTCACCCAGATATGCCTTAATTACTTCAGGATTGTTTAACACATCCTGAGGTAGCCCGTTGGCAAGTTCCGTTCCGAAATTAAGAACAAATATTTTCTCACAAATTCCGGCTACCAGTTTCATGTCATGTTCAATCAGAAGTATTGTAAGATCATATTTGTTTCTTATCAAAGTAATTGTTTCCATAAGCTCCTCGGTCTCAGCCGGGTTCATACCGGCTGCAGGCTCATCAAGCAAAAGCAGCTTAGGATTGGTTGCCAATGCTCTTGCGATTTCAAGTTTTCTTTGTTTTCCGTAGGGAAGATTTGCCGAAAGAATATCGGCTTCTTTGTCCAGCCCGAATACTTCCAGAATCTCATATGCTCTTTCGTTCATGCGTTTTTCGGTCTTAAAATACGAAGGCAGTCTAAATATACCTGAAATCGTAGAGTAATTGAAGTTGTTATGAAGGCCGATCTTAACATTGTCCAGTACGGATAAGTTCTTAAATAATCTTATATTTTGAAACGTTCTTGCAATTCCGGCTTTATTTATTTCAACAGGGCTGAGCCCGGTTATATTCTTGCCGTCTAAAAATATCTGTCCCATATCCGGTTTATATACACCGGTAAGAAGGTTAAATACCGTAGTCTTGCCGGCACCGTTTGGCCCTATAAGTCCGTATAATTCCCCTTTATTTACAGTGATGCTGAACGAATCAACCGCATGCAAACCTCCAAAGGAGATACTTAAATTTTTAACTTTCAGCATTTCCATATTACTGCTCCTCCTTCTTTGATTTTTTAAGCACAGCGGCAAAATTAGCCGATAATTTCTTACGCCATGCCACACATGCAGGTGACCAGTTATACAGCATCATAACAATCAGTACTATGGCATAAATCAGCATTCGATAGTCTCTTAAAAAACGCAAATATTCGGGAAGTAATGTCAGCAATACTGCAGAAATAATTGAACCACGCAAGTTTCCCATTCCGCCAAGTACTACAAAGACTAATATCATAATTGACAAATTATAACCGAACTTTGAAGATTGAACCGTTGCTATATTGTGGGAATAAAGAACCCCCGCTACTCCTGCCAGAGCGGCAGATATAGAAAAAGCAAGTATTTTATATTTGGTAATATTAATACCTACAGACTCGGCTGCAATACTGTTATCCCTTATGGCCATTATAGCCCGTCCGGAACGGGAATTTACCAGATTTACTATAATCAGATATGTTATTATTAGCAAAATTACACCTACGGTAAAGGTTGCATTTCTTGGTGTACCGGATATACCCTGAGCTCCCTTTACAAGAACAACGC
>CAZIHC010000013.1:0-18161 GCA_964538605.1 uncultured Herbinix sp.
GTTAAATCATAACTTGTATTGATACAGCATAAGGAGTAATTATATGCAAAGATTAAGAGTAGGCTTACGGCCTATAGCAAACAATCTGAATCTGCCTACAGTTATAAAGACAGTGATATTCCCGGGAGAGGAAGAAGAAAGTTTGGTTATTGCCACCCAGGTAGGCGAAATCTTTTATGTCAGAAATAATACTATAGCCCTGCTTCTTGATATAAGCCGAAACATAATTGAACTGGGAGCTGCGGGGGGATATGACGAGCGGGGTCTTCTTGGACTTGCTTTTCATCCGGATTTTTATTACAACGGTTTATTTTATATCCATTACTCTCTTGCAGGATCCCAGGGACCCGGAGCTTTATCAGGCCGTTTTATTCCCGACCCCTGTTATACAGATACTTTAAATCTTGTGTGGAACAACAGGGAAAACTGGTATGACCATATCGATACCGTTGAAGAATGGATGTTGCAGGAAGACGGTATTCCGGTAAAAAGAAGGACTCTTCTTAATCTTAGAAGGCCCTTCATGAACCATAACGGTGTAAACACCCTTAATTTTTCACCGGAATCCGGAAGGCTCGTACTTACCACAGGAGACGGAGGATCAGGTTATGACCCGTTTAATCTGGCCCAGAACGATATGGAAATAGCGGGAAAAATAATAGAAATTGACGTCGATATGGATGTTTTTATAGACAATATGCCGGCAGTAACCCAATTTGACGAACTGCCCCAATCGGTTCAGGCTTTTTTGACGGTAATAGCCAAAGGTGTACGCAATATAACAGGTATCGCTTATCAGAGATTTAGCAATTATTATATTAAGTATGTGGGAAATGTAGGTCAGGACATAGTTGAATCCGTTTTTTCCTTCGTATCATATAAACCCTTGCCTGTAACCGATATTATCCGATCATATACTTTGCAAACCGTGCCTAATCAGGAAGGTCTTATAAATTTCGGATGGCGGGGATGGGAAGGTATTCTTCCTACCTCCATAATAAGACCTTGCCAGAACGGCATAAATCAGAATCAAAATGTTATTGCATATTATAACGATGCTATAATAACTGCACCTTTGCGGATTTATCCCCTAACCTGTTATTATCATGATGACCCCAGACCGAATAAGATTAAAGGCATAGCAATCACCGGCGTACAACCCTATCAGGGAACCGATATTCCGGAACTGGCCGGAAGTTGTGTATTCACGGACTTTAGCGGAGTTATGGCATATACATTTGCAACACCGGAATGCAAAATGAACGATTATAATATTATCGATATTGATTTCGACTTTATGACGGATTCTGTTTTTTTTACATCTTTAGGTACTAATTTAAATCAAACCAAATTATATTTGGGTGCTTACGGTTCCATGAATGTAACAGATCGTCATCAGGGAACCATATTTGAAATTATAAGAGGATAAATTTTGCTTTCTTATTTAAATTTTCTTTTATATATGATCAGTTTTAAATATAGTTTCCTTTGTTTTATCCTTTAAATAGCTGCAAAACAGCCCCAAAATTCAAATTATTGGGGCTGTTTTATGAAACAATATGGCTTTAGTTAAATTACTTATATCTTAAACTTATCAATAATTCCCTTTAGCTCATTAACCAGTTCATCAACATCAGACCCAATTGAACTGATATTCTCCATCGCCGCCAATACTTCTTCAGTGGTTGCCGAGGTTTCTTCGGTACTGGCAGCATTCTCCTGGGCGATAGCGGTAAGGTTTGATACTATATCCATTACAAGAACCCTGCTTTGCTCAAGTTCTTTACTTACGGAATCTAAATTTTCAATTTCATTGTAGATATCTTTAACCGAATTTACAATTATAGAATACTTTTCTTTAGTTTCATTTACGCTTAAACTCTGCTGATGTACATATTGCTTTACGGTATTGCTTTGCTTATCGGCTTCCGATATATTTTTTCTTAATTCAGTCAGTATAGAATTTATGGTATCGGTAGATGCGGCGGACTGTTCAGCAAGCTTTCTAATTTCATCCGCAACGACCGCAAATCCTTTTCCTGCCTCTCCTGCCCTTGCTGCTTCAATAGCGGCATTCAGTGCAAGAAGGTTAGTCTGGCTTGCAATATTGGCTATTATGTCAGAGGCCTCACCTATTTTGCCTGCATTTTTATTGGTGGTTTTAATAATATTAAAAATTAAATCAAATGCTGCCTGATTTAGATTCGTTATTTCATCAAGTTTATTTACCACATCCAAACCGGCCTTTCCGGCTTCTATAATTTGATGGCTGGTCTCCATTAAGATACGGGAGCTTTCCGTATTCTGAGCTATAACCTTACTAAGGGAAGTCAATTCACCGGCCAGATTTTCCGTATCCTGAGCCTGATGGCTGGCCCCTTCGGCGATATCCCCAATTGTTTTTGCTATCTCATTCATCGAGTTTGCCACATCGGCCGCATTCGTAACCAAGACGGACGAAGACTTACTTAATTTAGATGTAAGCTCATACAGGGTTGAAATAATCCCTTTAAGTAAATTAATAACAACCGTTACCGAATTTGATAACGTCCCCAATTCGTCTCTGCCGGTTACGGTAAATGGTTCAAATGACAAATCATTGTTTGCAAGGCTATTCATATTTAATGTAAGCATAGTAACATTTTTACGAAGATCGGTAATGATAAAAAAGGCTGCAGCCGAAATATAAACGGCCACAATCAAAATAATAACAAAAGATAACCTTATACTACCATAAACCGAATCCTGTATTTCTTTTGTTACATAATCTCCATATTCATCCAAAAGCTCATTTATCAGTTTCAGGTCATTTCTTGTCTGTTTGAATGCTCTTTCTCTGTTAGCCAAATCTCCTAAACCGGTTTCCAGGTTATATGCTGCCTTCCACGTTGCAAAATGAATGCAAAAATTATCATAAATCTCTGCAAAGGTCAGTTGTTCTTCCTTATGAGGAAATTCTTTAAACAGAAACGGTTTTTCTTTTATTTTCTTATATGCTTCATCCATACCTGAAAGTATCAGTGCCAGATTTTCATCGTATGAGTCAATTAACCCCTTTAATGCATCCTCATCAATTTCATCTCTTGTCAGAATTACTTCCTTTTCAATCATAGCAGCATGGTAAAAATCCCGGTCGGCATTTAGCATTAATCTTGATGTCTGCGCAACAATTTCATAAAAAGTTTCTTTTGAATCTCTTAGAATTTTTCTGTTCAATAAGCTAGATCCTATGCTTAATACTATTATCATGATAATTGCCGGAGAAATCATTATCCATAGTCTTGTAGCAACTTTTCGGTTTCTTAAAAATGCCATTATGTACACCGCCTATCTTAGAGTATAAATAAAAGGATATTGGATATTGGATATTTTATCACAGTTATTTCATTGGTGCAAGTCATATATTATTAATAGGAGGTATCTCTTACTTTTTAGTGTTTTTATCTATTGCATTTTTACAATTTTATGATATTCTTGAAATACTAAAAAAAATATTAAGCAGAGTAGGGTTATGTGCGTTAAATGCCGGTTGAACGGGGAGTTGTCAGCCGGACGAAAAGGAAACTTGCGATACATAATCCGCATCCCGCTGCTACATTCGGATAATCAAATATTTGATATTTGATATTATCTCTTTTTGTAGTGGTGGAATTACAAAGGAGGTAATTTTTTTGCGTAAAATTTCAGATTTGTTTAAAGAATCTATTAAAGAATTTAAGAGTGTAAGATGTATTACATTTACGGCTATGTTAGGTGCCATTTCTGTTGTATTGGGAAGTTTAAGGGTTGATGTAACACCTTTTTTAAGGATAAGCTTTTCTTTTCTTCCTAACCGATTTGTATATTATCTGTTCGGCCCGGCTGTCGGCGGAATATACGGTGCCGCCATGGATATATTGACCTTTATAATTAAACCTTCCGGTGCCTTTCATCCCGGAATCACCTTTAACGCCTTTTTAACAGGTATTATATACGGATCGGTCTTATATAAAAAACCGGCAGGTATTAAGCGGATTCTTGCAGCCGATATAATCCAGATGATTATTGTAAACTTACTTTTGCAAACTTACTGGCTTACCGGTTTAACCGGCTTAAGCTTTTTTGCTTTATTCCCGCCAAGAGCTATAAAATCTCTAATTATGCTTCCGATAGAAACCTTATTATTCTATTCAACTGTCAAAGCGGTGGAAGCTACCGGAATAAAAAAACTGTTATCCAAAAAAGGCATCTAGTTTAAGCAAATTAAATGCTGCTGCCAAAGCAACCGACAGTGTACCAAACGGGCTTATGACAAGCCCTTCTACGGACAAAAAATCTATAAAGCAAAAATCATATAATGTGATACAAATTATTAAGTATAAAATGACCTTAACATAAAAATACCTCCTAGGTAGATTTTAGCTGTTTCACTTGTCTACTTTGGAGGTATCATATCGTTATTATACATATTTTCTTTTGAATTCTTTCCGTGAACTTCAGAATAATATTATTCTACATCATAAACTTTAATCTCACAATTACCCAGACTGTAACCGGCGAAATCTTCATTTTCCAGATCATAAAAATATGTATGGATAACCCTGCTTATACCATTATGGGTTACTATCAGAACATTTTCCCCGGCATACTCCTTAATTATTTCATCCAGGAAATTATATACCCGCTGGGCCACCTTAAAATATGACTCTCCTTGCAAAAATCGTGTGAAGAATTTTCTTTTTTCCTTCTGATACAGTTCATCTCCCCTGTCCTTACCTTCAAAAATACCAAAATCCATTTCAATAAGCCTGTCATCGTATTTTATTTCAATATCCCTGTTTTCACATATAATTTGTGCTGTCATGGCTGTTCTCTTTAGCGGTGATGCAAACACATATTTAAAATCGCAGGGAATATTATCTCTTAATTTCTTAGCCTGCAAAATGCCGGTATCATTCAGGGGAATATCCGTTCTGCCCAATATTAAATTCTTTTTGTTCCATTCTGTCTCTCCATGCCGTGTAACCAGTATTTTCATCTTTATCCATCCTGTTCTCTTTATATATGATTTAAAACTGCCTTAGTAGCAATAAAACAACCTACTCTATTATAACATATCTGTCAGGATAAAAGATACCAAAACAAGTATTAATCCATATGTCCGGTAATTGTTTAATTTTTTTAGTTATATCGATATTCAGTTATCATGTTATTTTATACAAAATTTGGGCTTAAACAGTTATATTTTCAAGCTAATATCCCAATTTTGCTATTCTTTTAGCAATCTAATAGTTTTAAATGCAACCATTTTAAATTATATTGTGTATATTTTTACTCTAAAAGACCATATTGACACAAAATTATTGTTTATATTTATTGATTGACAGAATTTCACGCATACTTTATAATTTCAATTGTTAAATAATTAACAATCTTGCTTTGATCATCTAAAGGAGGATGTCCTATGGCAAAAAAAGATGTTGCTGTTAACAATAAGTCCGATAACAAGAATTATATTATTGATTCTGTAGATGCGCTTCTTAGGAAGATAAATGAGATGAAAGAAGCCCAGAAAATTTTTGCCACGTACTCTCAGGAACAGGTAGACAAAATCTTCTACGCCGCTGCAGCAGCCGCCAGTAAAAACCGCATCCCTCTTGCAAAAATGGCAGTAGAAGAAACAGGAATGGGAGTTGTAGAAGATAAAGTAATTAAAAATCATTATGCTTCTGAATATATATATAATGCATATAAAGATACCAAAACCTGTGGTGTTATAGAAGAAGATCCCATATTCGGAATAAAGAAAATTGCTAATCCTGTTGGATTGATTGCAGCAGTTATTCCTACTACCAATCCAACTTCCACAGCTATATTTAAAACCTTGCTTGCCCTTAAGACCAGGAATGCAATAATTCTTTCGCCCCATCCCAGGGCAAAGCAATGCACCATAGCTGCTGCAAAAATTGTTTTGGAAGCCGCGGTGGCTGCCGGCGCACCTGAAGGTATAATCGGATGGATTGACGTTCCTTCCCTTGAGTTAACCAATGAAGTTATGAAAAATTGCGATTTAATTTTGGCAACCGGTGGCCCCGGCATGGTTAAATCCGCTTATTCTTCAGGAAAACCTGCCATCGGTGTCGGTGCAGGAAATACCCCTGTAATTATCGATGAAACTGCTGACATTAAACAGGCGGTAAGTTCTATTATATTATCCAAGACTTTTGATAACGGCATGATATGCGCTTCCGAACAGTCGGTAACTGTTTTGGACAGCATTTATGATAAGGTTAAAGAAGAATTTGTATACCGCGGTTGCTACATCTTAAGCCCCGAAGAAACGGAAAAAGTAAGAAAGACCATTATTATCAACGGTTCGCTTAACGCTAAAATAGTAGGTCAGTCCGCCTACACTATTGCAAATCTCGCAGGATTTGAGGTTCCCAAGGATACTAAAATCTTAATCGGTGAAGTGGAAAGTGTAGATATTTCTGAAGAGTTTGCCCATGAGAAACTTTCTCCTGTTCTTGCCATGTACAGGGCAAAAACCTTTGACGAAGCTATCGCAAAGGCCGAACGCCTTATAGCCGACGGAGGTTTCGGACATACCGCTTCATTATTTATAAACCCTAAAGAAACTGAAAAAATAAGCAAATACCAGGAAGCCATGAAGACTTGCCGTATCTTAATAAATACTCCGGCATCCCAGGGCGGAATCGGTGACCTTTATAATTTCAAGCTGGCACCGTCTCTGACTTTAGGCTGCGGTTCATGGGGCGGCAACTCCGTTTCCGACAACGTAGGTGTAATGCATTTACTTAATATCAAAACCGTTGCCGAAAGGAGAGAAAACATGCTTTGGTTCAGAACCCCCGAAAAAATATACTTTAAGAAAGGTTGCATGCCCGTAGCTTTGGATGAGCTTAAAAACGTCCTGGGAAAGAAAAAAGCCTTTATCGTAACCGACAAATTCTTATATAAGAACGGTTATGTAAAGCCTCTTACCGATAAACTGGACGATCTGGGAATTACCTATACATGTTTCTATGACGTATCTCCTGACCCTACATTAGCATGCGCCATAGAAGGTGCAACAGCCATGACTTTATTTGAGCCGGATGTAATCATAGCTTTTGGCGGCGGTTCACCTATGGATGCTGCAAAGATTATGTGGCTTATGTACGAACATCCCGGTGTAGACTTCCACGACATGGCTATGCGCTTTATGGATATCCGTAAGAGAATATATACCTTCCCTAAGATGGGCGAAAAAGCTTACTTTGTTGCTATTCCCACATCTTCAGGTACAGGTTCGGAAGTAACTCCTTTCGCAGTTATAACCGACGAAAAGACCGGAGTTAAATACCCGCTGGCAGATTACGAATTGCTGCCTGATATGGCCATCATTGATACCGATAACATGATGTCACAGCCTCCTTCATTAACAGCCGCTTCCGGTATCGATGCCATGACTCATGCTCTTGAAGCTTATGCATCCATGATGGCTACAGACTTTACCGACGGCTTGGCTTTGAAGGCTTTGAAACTTATCTTTAAATACCTGCCCGTAGCATACAATGACGGTACCAATGTTGAGGCTAGGGAAAAGATGGCTCACGCTTCCACTATCGCAGGTATGGCCTTTGCCAACGCATTCCTTGGTATCTGCCATTCTATGGCTCACAAATTGGGCGCATACCATCATCTGCCTCACGGTGTTGCCAATGCATTGCTGATTAAGGAAGTTATGAAGTTCAACATTTCCGAACGTCCTGCCAAGATGGGTACCTTCCCTCAATATGAGTATCCGAATGTACTTGAGCGTTATGTTGAAGTGGCTAACTTTATCGGTATCAGCGGAAAAGACGATATGGATACATTCAATAAGCTTCTGGATGCCATCGATAAACTAAAAGAAAGTGTCGGTATCAAGAAAACCATTAGAGATTACGGTATTGACGAAAAGGCATTCTTAGAAACACTGGACGAAATGGTTGAACAGGCCTTTGACGATCAATGCACCGGTGCCAATCCAAGATATCCTTTAATGGCCGAAATAAAAGAAATGTACTTAAGAGCATATTACGGTGAGTAATTGACACTATCCAAAATTTGAAAAATTTGCTATTATATATATAAAGAAATGTATGGGTTGAATGATGAATGGTTAGTAAAACTTTTCAAATCATATCAACCCATACAGGCATCTTAATTAAATTCTATGAATATGGGATACCCGGCCAAAGTGTATTCTGTATTCCGTATCAAACTTTGGTTAAATCGAAAGGGGATATTGCTATGAAGCTGGAACAAGTACTGGCGACCCGTGCCAACAAAACCATATACCGGCATGAAGATACGGTAATAAAAGTATTTGAAAAAGGTTATCCTAAATCTCTGATTTTAAATGAAGCCCTAAACCAGTCCAGGGTTGAAGAAACAGGCCTGAAAATTCCTAAAATCCGTGCCGTCGGAATGATTGATGAATGCTGGAGCATAACCATGGATTATATTCCGGGAAAGACTCTGGATCAGCTTTTTAAAGAGAATCCCGAAAAAACCGACGAATTACTGGAGCTGTTTGTTGACCTGCAACTGGAAATGCATTCAAAAACTGCACCGTCATTAAATAAATTAAAGGATAAACTGGTCCGCCAGATTCAAAGCATAAAAGAAATAGATGCCACTATAAGATACGAATTGTTAATGCGTCTTGATAGTATGCCCAAACACACCAAGCTCTGCCACGGAGATTTCCTTCCGTCCAATATAATCATCAACGATTCCGGCGCTTATATAATAGACTGGTCACACGCCACCCAGGGAAATGCCAGCGGCGATACTGCAACTACATACCTAAAGATGACTTTATATTATCCCGACCTGGCAGAAAAATATATCAAACTTTTCTGTAAAAAGAGCGACACAGCTTTGCAATATGTTCAGAAATGGCTTCCTATCGTAGCTGCCCAGCAGTTACTTAGAGCCACAACCGAAGAAGAGAAAAAGTTCCTGTTTAAGTGGCTTGATGTTATTGATTATCAAGGATAAAATTAATCAAATTACTTATTTAGAATAATATCTATTGTGTAACGAATTATGATCCTGATATGACTATATAAACATTCTTATAATGAAGAGTTAATATATCCGAAAAGGGATGTTTCATACAGATAATGAAACATCTCTTTATTTTATCAGACTTAATCTATATTTTTCATCATTTTTTTAAAAAGGCTCTTTATTATTAAATACCTTAATATGATGCTTTACCTGTTCGTAAGTCCCTTCAATCATTTTATCTCTTAATCCAAAGAAGCGATGGTCCGTATCGGACAGACAATACTCTTTGGCTTTTTTAGTCAGCCCATCCAATAAGGCTGTCGCAATATTAATTTTGCGAATGCCCAGATTAATAGTCCTTCTGAAGTCTTCGTCGCTTATTCCGGTTCCGCCGTGCAGTACCAGAGGAATGTCTACCAGCTTATGTATTTGCTCCAGAACTTCAAAATTAAGTTTCGGTTGTGTAATATAGTTACCGTGGGCATTTCCTATCGCAACCGCCAAAGCATCTATACCTGTTCTTTCATAGAAATCCAAGGCTTCCTGCGGGTCAGTACAACGGATTTCTCCATTAACAGTAGTTCCTTCATTTCCGCCTACAACTCCAAGCTCCGCTTCTATATTAACATCAAAGAATTTTGCTACCGTTGCATACTCCTTTGTTTTTTGCACGTTTTCCTCATAAGGCAGGTTTGAACCGTCAAACATTATAGAAGTAAACTTGTACTTAATTGCCTCTTTAATAACATCTCTGCTTCGTCCGTGGTCCAGATGGACTGCTATATCTACTTTCGATTTTTTGGCAGCTTCAATCATCATAGGAGCTACCATATGCATGGGAAAATATTTCAGTCTTCCTTCAGCCAACTGCAATATAATCGGAGTGTTCATATCCTGCGCAGCCTCAATTGCCCCAATAATATGTTCCAGATTGCCTATATTGAAAGCTCCGACTGCATAATTACCCTTAGATGCCGCATCCAAGAGTTCTTTCATTGTAACAAGTGGCATATTGGCTCCTTCCTATCCATAACCGGAGCAAGTCATATGACATGCTCCGGTATGTTATATGAAAATGCTATATGTAATTTTTCGTTAAAATAAGTATCTTTTGATATTAAAGATCTCTTTTATTAAATTGTGCCGTCCCAGGTAGTTACATGGGTGGATTTCTTCTCTTCTTCGTCAAACCACTTTGTCGTAACCGTTTTGCTCTCCGTATAGAATCTGATACCGTCTTTACCTAAGCAATGGTTATCTCCAAAGAAGGAATCTTTATGGCCGCTGAAGGGGAAGATTCCGACCGGTACAGGGATACCTACGTTTACTCCGACCATTCCGCCGTGAGTGCGTTCTACAAACTCCCTGGCATAATATCCGCTCTGGGTGAAAATAACCGATCCGTTGGCAAACGGATTATTGTTCATAATGGTAAGGCCTTCTTCAAAGCTTTTTACCCTCTTTATGCAAAGAACAGGACCAAAAATTTCATATCTTCCTATTTCCATATCTTCCGTAACATGGTCAAAGATTGTAGGTCCCAAATAGAAGCCGTTCTCATAACCTTCCACTTTTACGTTTCTTCCGTCAAGGATAAGTTTTGCCCCTTCATCTATGCCTTTCTGAATCCATCCGAGAATTCTTTCTTTATGTTTGGCATCTACAACAGGACCCAATTTTGATGTCTTGTCGTAAGCAGGTCCGATTTTAATGTTTTTGGCAAGCTCAACTATTTTAGCTACCAATGCATCCGCAATGCCTTCTTCGGCAACCACGACGGGAAGTGCCATGCATCTTTCTCCCGCACATCCGAATGCGGAGTTTATTATACCTGCCGCAACGCGGTCAACGGGTGCATCATTTAAAACCAAAGCATGGTTTTTGGCCTCGCACAAAGCCTGTACTCTTTTTCCGTGAGCCGCAGCTATACTGTAAATGTGCTTTCCTACCTTAGTTGATCCTACAAAAGAAACTCCCTTCACATCGGGATGAGTAAGCAGAATTTCAGCTTCATTTCTGTCGCAGGTGATAACATTAATAACACCGTCGGGAATTCCCGCTTCCTTATATATTTCTGCCATTCTTAATGAAGTTCTCGGTGTGGTGCTGGATACTTTCAATACCATGGTATTGCCGCAGGCTATACAAATCGGCGCCATCCAACCGAAAGGAATCATTGCCGGGAAATTAAAGGGTGCAATTCCCGCAAATACTCCCAAAGGTTCTCTGTATAAAACGGTGTCATAACCTGTAGATGTATTCATAGTCGATTCACCCATCATTAATGACGGTACTGAACATGCCAGTTCGGTTGCCTCCTTAGCCTTTGCAAAATCACCGTTGGCTTCATCCCATACCTTACCGTGTTCTTCTGCTATCAGGTAAGTAAGTTCCTCTTCGTATTTCATCAATAATTCACGGACTTTATATAAATATTGAACCCGCTTTAAGACAGGTACTTTGGACCAGGTTTTAAAAGCTTCATTGGCAACTTTTATTGCCTCTTCCACTTCTTTTTTTGTACAGTTAGGAGCCTGGGCCACGACTTCACCTGTGCTTGGATTATAAGATCATAGTATTTATCTGTCTCCGATTCTTTAAACCGGCCGCCCACAAAATATTTCAATCTTTCCATATGTAGTCACCTTTCTATAATATAAGTAATTTTAGTTACTTAATAAACATTTAATCAATTATACTCCAAGTTACATAAATCCATAAAATGCCCTATATACGGGCTATCATTTCACCGTACTCTTCTTTTGCCTTTTTGATAAATTCCATTAATTGTTCTACAGTCGGCATATCCTGCGAACAGGCATGGCTTGCCACCAGCATGGCAGCCGAAGCACTGCCCAATTCCAGACAATCAATAATTTCCTTTCCTTCAAACAAGCCGTAAAGGAAAGCAGAAGCATATCCGTCCCCGCCGCCAAAGGATTTCAGCAGTTTAACCGGGAAAGGTTTAATGCTGTAGGAGTTGCCGTCATTGGTATAAGCAGTTGATCCTTCCTTGCCGTGTTTTATAACTACAATCTTACAGCCTTTACTGTGGAAATATTCGGCTGTCTGTTTGTCAGTCCTTCCCTCTTCAATTAATTTTTCGGTTAAGTCAAATTCTTCCCTGGAACCTAAAATGATGTCACTTTCTTTAGCAACAATGGAATAGTAAATAGATATTTCATCGGTATTTTTCCATGTATAAGGTCTGTAATCTATGTCAAATATTACAACAACATTATTTTTCTTAGCCAAAGCTAAAGCTTTCAGGGCAGCCTCTCTTGAGGGGCTTGCCGATAAAGCCGTTCCGGATATCAATAATGCCTTCGTCTTTTTGATATAGTCTTCATCTATATCTTCAACACTTAACTGTAAATCGGCTATACCGTTGCGGTACATAAGAATGCTGCTTTCAGTCTCGCTTAAAATTTCAGTAAAAGTAAGCCCTATCTTCTCTCCGTTTTTGCAGCGGAAAATATGAGATGTATCTATTCCTTCATTATTAAAGAACTCTGTTACAAAATCTCCGAATTGATCGTCAGAAACTCTGCCGATAAAACCAACCTTTTTGCCCAGTCTTGCCAGACCGACACTGATATTGGCAGGAGATCCGCCTAAGTATTTTTTAAAAGTTGTACTTTCCGTAAGTTTCTTGTAGTAATCTACCGGATTAAAATCAACCGCCACTCTGCCAAGTGCTATTAAGTCAATTTCTTTTGTATTGTCAAATTCTATGTAGCCCATTTGCAACTCCTTCCTCTATTGACTAGATTACAATAATATTTTATTATTAACTTACCCATAATTTAATAATAATTTACTCATAATATAACATTTTGTCTTGTGTATGTCAATATTTTATGTATTGTTCTCATAAAAAGTAACATCCAAAACTAAATTTATTATTATCTATTGTGTGAATCTTGCCTTATTTATTTGTATTTATTAATATTATTTGTAAATTTCATGATAATAATGTATAATATAAAAAACACATTAAGCGTAAAGAGGTGTTAAGGTGCGTACAAAAAGAATAGGGAATATCGAAAAATACATCTACATCAACAAAACCGTTACACTTGACCAATTATGCGAAGAATTCAAAGTATCCAAAAATACCATAAGACGTGACATAGACGAACTGGCTTCGAAAGGACTTGTAAAAAAAATATACGGCGGTGTCACAATTCCCGACACCCAATCAATGAAACCGTTTGAGGAACGCAGTATCAGCAATTTAGGTTTAAAGCAGTACATTGCCAAAAAGGCGGCCTCATTGGTAAATGACGGTGAAATTATATTTATCGATTCGGGAACAACTACGTTTCCTATGGTAGAATTTATTCAGAAAAAAAATATAACTATACTTACAAACAATATAGAGGTAATCATTAAATGTATTCCTCACAGCAATATCAATGTTATATCCCTGTCCGGTATGTTGGACAGAAAAGCTTTGTCATTTACCGGTTCTACTGCTGTAGACGTTTTGCAGCAGTATAATATAAGCAAGGCGTTTTTGGCTGCTACGGGAATTTCCTCAAAGAACGGGGCTACCAATTCATCGCCTGCTGAAACGGCAATTAAAAAGACAGCCATAGAAAGAAGCGTTAAGAGATACTTGCTGGTAGATCACACAAAATTTGAGGTAAGTTCTTTGGTAACTTATGCTCAATTTGATAAACTTGATGCCATCATAACAGACCAATATCCCGATAAGGAACTTGAAAATGCTATTTTATCCGCCGGATGCGAAATAATTTTGGCCGATTCCTAAAAATATATTAAAATATCATATGTATTAATACTTTTTGGTACAACATTCAAAAAACTTAATTAAGCCATTTCCTTATTAACGTAATGATACATATAATATTCTTTACAATTAAAGCGTTAGAAAAGTAATTAATAACGGCTTAAATAAAAAAGCAAAATAACTGGGAACACAACCCCAGTTATTTTTATTTTCTAATTTTATTATTTCTAATTTTATAATTCCTGATTTTATATTTTGCCATTTTATATTTTAGCGTTTTAAATTGCAATTTTAATTTTAAACTGCTTATATTTTGCTTGTCATTGAGAACTACAAGGTAAAATACATTTCATATTGTGATATTGTGTCTTTCGTAAAGTTCAGGCGATTTGCAAACCCCATTAGCGAAGCGTTATTAGGGAAATTAATGGCCAGTTTTTTAAGATTAAGTTCTTTTACGGCATGGCTCACAAGCCCTCTTCCTATGCCCTGGTTTCTAAAACCCGAATCAATCCACAGAAAATTAATCTTCCCTATTGGGTTGATACTTAATGCGCCGATAAGCTCTGCCTCATGATATACTCCAAAATGTACCTGGCCTGCGATTTTTTCAATATAGTCAAAATCATTTTGCCAATTTATATGCATGTCCCTTACTTTGCAGCTTAAGCTTTTTAAATCTTCCATATCTATTTTTTTGACAGTTACATTATCCGGCAGGGCATCATCAATATCATCCGGATTCTGATGAGAATAATAAGTTATATCATAGACTTTTTCGTATCCCATTTTCTTATAAAAATTAATAGCCCTGTCATTACCAACGATTACTTCCAAAAATAACTGCCGGCAGTTATTTTCAAGAGCTGTTTCTTTATGAAGGCTAAACAGCTTTTTACTTACTTCAGTTCCTCTGTAATCCGGATGAACACAAAGCGCTCCGCATCTTAATGTCTTTATTCCCTCATATACTTTAATACCGCCCAAAATCAAACCTACAGGCTTATCTTCATCAAAAGCAATAAACGAATATTCCGGACTGTTTCCTTCCCGTCCAAAAAAATTCTTAATAAAAATTTCTTTTGTCAGTTCCACTTTAATAATATAATCTGAAAATCCAATCTGAAACGCCTGAAACATGGCATCTTCATTAGTTTCTGTACACCTTTTGTAAGTAATCAAAAAATCCGCCTCTCCCTTAATAGAATTTTTACCGATGATTAATCTTAAATGTAATTATTTTATTACTGAATAATCTTTCGGCTTTGTTAACAGTACAATGGATTTATTATAATTTACGATATGCAAACCTGTCAATCCATATGGTAACTTTAGTTCCGGCTTCAGCTCATAAGGCTCCATTTTACGAAGTCGCTAAGGTCAACTTTTTTAAGATTTCTAATCCGTATAAGGTATCATGGGTATCTCTTTTTCTACGACCTTTTTTAAGCTTCTTTAACAATTATTTCTCCTGCCGCAAAATCCCACGGACATAATCTCAGCTCAAAATAAAGATCCAATCTGCCGGTGGCCAAATAGGCAAGCTCCAAGGCCGCAGAACCGATACGGCGGATATCATCGCACTTTTGATAGACTTCTTTTATAATATTAATGCAGTGGTTTAATAAATCCTTATTATATACACTTAAAGAAGTGCAAAACAGTGAACTTTCCAAAGACCGGTCCGAAACCCCGATAGGCTTTCCGTTAAGATATGCTCCTTTCCCTTCTTCGGCATAAAACATTTCATCCCTGTATGGATTGTATATAACGCCAAGTACGGGCCGACCTTCCTTAACCAAAGCTACGGATATTGTACTTGCTCCTAAATCCCTTACGAAATTGGCAGTACCGTCTATCGGATCCACATCCCACTGAATAGTGTAATATCCGCATTCTCTGGCTACTCCTACAACCATGTTATTGTAATCTCCATAGGGCGGGCGGAAAAGTTCCATTTCAATACCGGTCAATTCTTTTACCCTGTTATGGGCTTTCATTATTTCTTCCTTGCACTGTTCTTTGGTCAGTTTTGACATCTGTTTATGATTTTCACTGTGATTTCCCAGATCATGGCCTGCCGCAGCTATTTTTTTAACATCTTCCGGATATTTTCTTACCCATTCACCGGTCATGAAAAAAGTAACCTTTACATTGTGTTTTTCAAGAATGTCCAAAATTCTCTGTGTGTCTTCGTTGCCCCACGCAGCGTCAAAACTTAAAGCCACCTTATTCTCATCCGTTTCAACACTATAAATAGGGAGATCTCTTTTTTTGCCGATATTAGACACTGTAATTGCGTCCGGTAAAAATTTTATACCCAGCCCGACAATAGCCAGAACCGTTAATACAATAATCCCTAATTTAACAAACAAAGTAATGTCTGAAACGGCTTTTTTCTCATTATTATCTGTGTTTTGGCCGTTTACGATATTATTTGTGTTTTGATTATCCATAGCTTCACCAATAATTATGTTATATCACTATAATATATTGGTAAACGGGGGCAAATATGCGACAAGGGCAAGCTTAGCATAAATAACCGTATTAAATTTTTTGCGTATAAGTATATGTTGTAACCAGGTAATTAGCCAAGTATCAATAATTTAATGTTGTGTTTAAATCGAAATACCTTTTAGTTATTTCATTGTATATTGGAATCAGGTAATTAAGAGGCTCATCATCATAGTAAATATCAAAGTCAGCCTGTACCAGGGTTCCTTCTTCAATCTTAGCCACAATTTCTTCAGTAGGTATGGCATATATCCCCTGATAATCTCCGACGGTCGAATACCCTCCAAGCAATTCCTCATATCTGAGAAGCAAAAGGTATTCCTCTCCTTTCTTAACCGGCTTAACCGAGGATGAAGTAACTAATTGCTTTTTGCCGTCGGATTTTGTCCAAATGTAATATTCCTGCAGTAATATAAGCTTATCTCCAACGTTGACATCTCCTTTATATACTTTTGATACTTCTACTTCCCATTTCGAATATCCGTATGTAGGCATTTCTTTTTGAAATACATAATCATATGTGGTGTCAACTTCCTGACCCAGGTTTTCACTTACGGAAGCTTTAACGATAACAGAGGCTTGTTCCTCTATCTGCTCTAGGTTTTCGTAATATGTTCTTTCTGGCTGTGAGCGGACAACCTCAATATCAGGCGAAATATCTGAAACCTCATCTGCTTTACAGGATATAAGCAGAGGCACAATTACCATGCAAAAGAAGATGTACAACCCCATTTTTTTCATTTTACAAAACAACACCCCTTTACAAAACTCCATTACCCATCTTTTTATTATTTTACCGATCACTGTCAGTATATCATATCCGTTTAATTACTGTTTACTAATAATTTACAAATTCTTTATATTCATTTCAAGTACTATATAATATTTAGTTACCTACAGTCATTTTATTGTGATTATTCTCATATGTCATGTAATTGTACTACATGTATCCTTTAGCTTTATTCCTGCTTCTTATGGGCAAAATGCTTTGACAAAAAATAAAAAACCCACATATACCTTTAAAGATATATGCGGGATTATATTCAAAGTAAAAATATTATTTTGTGCCAAACAATCTGTCACCGGCATCTCCAAGACCCGGATCTATATAACAGTGTTGATTAACTTTTTCGTCGATTGCAGCACAGTATATATTTACATCGGGATGCTCGGCAGCCAATTTTTCGATACCGCTTCTGGCAGCCAATATGCTCATAATTTTAATGTTTTTTACGCCCTTGTTCTTTATTATTCTGACTGCTGCTGATAATGAACCGCCTGACGCAATCATAGGCTCTAAGATAATAACTTCTCTTTCGCTGATATCTTCAGGGAACTTACTGTAATATTCTACAGGCTGTAAAGTATCATGGTCGCGATAAAGTCCGATATGTCCTATCTTTACGGAAGGAATTAAATTCTGTATACCTTCAACCATACCCAGACCTGCTCTAAGTACGGGAACTATACACAGTTTCTTGCCGGAAATTATCTTTGTTTTTGCAACTCCGATAGGTGTTTCAACCTGTATTTCCGTTAAAGGCAAATCCCTGGTTACTTCATATGCCATGAGCATTGATATCTCACTCATAAGCTCACGGAACTCTTTAGTCCCCGTATTCTTATCTCTGAGATAAGAAATTTTATGCTGGATTAACGGATGATCAAAAACAAAAATATTTTTCATCTGTAATTCTCCTTATTAAATTTTTTTTGAACAAGTACAGCCTTGTCCAATGTTCTCATAACATTATAAAATATTTTAAATATCGGTGCAATGATTATTTTAATGTTTTTTTATATTTTAAATTGCAAGTTTAATTGCCTTACAAAATCTTACAGAACCCTG